>NZ_ABHH01000002.1:0-167491 GCF_000171855.1 Carnobacterium sp. AT7
GATAGTTTTTCATAAGGGAGTAACTGGCAGCAACAGCTGTGGCAACGTCACCAACAAGTAGATTTGCAACAATCTTCTGGTGTTGTCTTAAATAGTGAGACTTATGCACATTGTTCTCTATAAGGACAATCCTGCATAAGTCTCTTTTTTTATCGATTTTACTGACCATCAATTAAAGGAGGATATTGAGCGTACAAAAACAAGCTTAGTTAATGATTTGACTAGTTTTTTTACAAGGTCATTGCCAATCAACCTAAAACTTGTTTGATGATAGTGAATATGCTACTATTTTTGGCAACTGTACTATAATGATATTATAATGGTATTATTTTTATTTCATGTTAAAAACCGTTTCTACAGGCATTTCATCATATTCTTGATTGTCTGTCAGTAAACTGTCTATTTTTTTTTACGAAAGGGTGTATCACTTGGAAAATTATCAAAAAGACCAAGAAACAATATTAAAAGAATTACAGACTTCACCAAAAGGCCTGCAGGATGCCGAAGTCAAAACACGCCAGGAACGTGATGGCTTAAACGAATTAAAGCAAAAAGAAAAAGATTCCGTTCTTAAATTATTTTTATCAACTTTTAAGGACGCAATGGTTATTGTGCTGTTAATAGTAGCCGTTATCCAAATGGCTTTAGGTTCAGTAGTTGAATCATTGATCATTTTTGCTGTTTTAATGATCAACTCTGTTATCAGTGTTATTCAAACTAAAAAAGCTGAAAGTTCACTCGATGCGTTGTCCAGTCTCTCTGCTCCTGAATCGAAAGTAATCCGTAATGGCGTTAAAGTAACTATTCCGGCAAAAGAACTTGTTGTAGGAGATATTGTTATCTTAGATGCTGGGGATTATGTTCCAGCTGATGGACGTTTACTAGAAGCAGGATCACTTCAAATTAATGAAGGAATGCTAACTGGTGAATCTGTTCCGGCAGACAAAAATATCGATGTTGTTGAAAAAGAAGTACCTGTTGGAGATCGTTCAAACATGGTTCATAGCGGAACTTTAGTTACGTATGGTCGTGGTCTTGTGGTTGTTACAGGTACCGGTAATAATACTGAAATCGGTCAAGTTGCTAGTTTAATTGATAACGCAGTGGCTAAGCAAACACCATTACAAAGAAAATTAGACGACTTTAGTAAAAAACTTGGATTTGGTATTCTTATCCTTTCTATTCTTATCTTTGCTATCCAAGCCGCTCGTATCTTCTTTGGTGGAGCAACAGATGTAAACACTGAATTGTTGAATGCTTTTATGTTCGCAGTTGCAGTAGCCGTTGCTGCCATTCCTGAAGCATTACAATCTATCGTTACTATCGTTCTTTCTACTGGAACAAACAAAATGGCTAAGAAACATGCGATTATTCGTAAGCTTCCAGCTGTTGAAACATTAGGTTCCACAAGTGTTATTTGTACAGACAAAACAGGTACATTAACACAAAATAAAATGACGATAGTTGATTACTTCTTACCAAATGGACAAACAGGCGATTTCAATTCTACTCCTGATACATGGACTACTGATGAAGCTCGTTTAATGCAAATTGCTGTACTAGCAAATGATTCTAACATCAATGACCAAGGTCAAGAACTTGGTGACCCAACTGAAGTTGCTATGATTGCTTTCAGTAATAAAGTGAACAAACCTTACCATGAATTACGTAATGCTTACCCTAGATTAGCTGAGTTGCCTTTTGATTCAGATCGTAAGCTAATGTCTACTGTTCATGTCATTGACGGCGAAAACCTTATGCTAACAAAAGGTGGCCCCGATGTAGTCTTTAACCGCAGTTCAAAAATCTTGATTGATGGAAAAGTCGTTCCTTTAACAGATGACAACCTAAAATCTTTAGCTGATCAAAATGAAATCTTTTCAGATCGTGCTTTGCGCGTATTGGCTTTTGCTTATAAACCTGTTTCAGAAGGAGAAAACATTACTTTTGAAGACGAAAACGATTTGATTCTAGTTGGTTTAGTTGCTATGATTGATCCGCCTCGTGAAGCTGTTTATGGCGCTGTAGAACAAGCTAAAAAAGCTGGTATAAAAACAGTTATGATTACCGGTGACCACAAAACAACTGCACGTGCAATTGCTCGTGATATCGGAATCTCAGAACCAGACGACATTGCTTTGACTGGTCAAGAATTAGACGCTTTAAGTGAAGATGAGTTAAATGCTAAATTAGAACAAATCTCTGTTTATGCTCGTGTTTCTCCAGAAAACAAAATCAGAATCGTTCGCGCTTGGCAAAATAAAGATAAGATTTCTGCTATGACTGGTGATGGTGTAAACGATGCACCTGCACTGAAACAAGCAGATATTGGAATCGCAATGGGTAGCGGAACTGACGTAGCTAAAGATGCTGCTGCAATGGTATTGACAGATGATAACTTTGTGTCAATCATTAGTGCCGTTGAAGTTGGTCGTAATGTATTTGATAACATCAAAAAGGCTGTTGCTTACCTATTTGCTGGTAACCTTGGTGCTATTATCGCAATCATTGTTGCGTTAATAATGAACTGGGTTAACCCATTCACTGCTTTACAATTATTGTTCATCAACTTAGTTAATGACTCTATTCCTGCTATTGCCTTAGGAATGGAAAAAGGCGAACCAAATGTTATGGAACGTAAACCTAGAGATCCGAACGAAGGCATCTTCGCAGGTGACACTTTAAGATCTGTTCTTTATCGTGGTGTGCTTATTGGTATCGCTGTTGTTATCTCACAATATATCGGATTAGGTTATTCAAATGAAATGAGTATTGCTATGGCCTTTACTACCCTTATCTTGGCTCGTACTTTACAAACTTTCCCAGCACGTTCAAATACACAAACATCTATTGGAGCAGGTTTCTTCTCTAATATGTATGCTATATATGCTGTTTTATTCTGTTCTGTTTTATATGGTGTGACAGTTCTTCCAGGTGTTCGTTCAATCTTTAATATTCCAGATAATTTTGGATGGGAACAATGGGGAATTGCTGCAGGCTTAGCTTTAGTTGCCGTTGTTCTAATGGAATTAGCTAAATTTCTTCCTCATAAAAAAGAAGCTTAAGACAAGCTAACTTATTAAACAAAAAAAACTTTCGCAGCTGATTTGTTAGCTAGCGAAAGTTTTTTTTGGAAATTTAATAGTAGCAACTTCTACTTAAATCCTTTATACTGTTAACCGAATACTTGTTCGAGGAGGACTCATATGAATTTTGTCGCATTAGATTTTGAAACAGCTAGCAACCAACGTCATAGCGCTTGTTCAGTGGCACTGACAGTTGTTCGAAAAAGCAAGATTGTTGATCATTACTACTCTTTAATTAAACCAGAAACTGAATTTTTTTGGCGTAATGTGCAAGTTCATGGCATTACTGAAAATGATGTTAAAGACGCACCTTCTTTCCCAGAAGTCTGGGAACAAATAAAACCTTTTTTCACAGAAAATAAATTGATTGTTGCTCATAATCTTCCGTTTGACCGTGGCGTTTTACAAGGCTGTCTTGATTACTATGACTTGCCTCAGCCTCACTTTCAAACTCTGTGCACTGTTCAAAGCAGTCGGAAATTAATCACAGAAATTCCCAATCATAAATTAAATACAGTTTGTGATCATTTAAATATTAGTTTGAAAAATCATCACAATGCACTTGAGGATAGCAATGCCTGTGCAGCTATTTTGCTTTATTTAGAAGATCATTTTGGAACAGATCCCTTAAAAAAACTCGTTAAACATATTTAGCGTGTTCGTTTTTTATAAGATGGTTGCTTTAAAAAAATTTAAGCAACCAAAGGAACTCAGCTATCTACACTAAAAATTATAAATGCAAAATAAACTGATTCTTTAGTTCTTTTAAAGAAACAGTTTATTTTTTTATACAAAAATTGCTCAAGTGCAAATAGTTGAAATGATAAAAGGATTCCCGTATTTTTAATATACGAGCTATATTTTAAAACTATAGCAAAACTATTTGGAGGAGTTTTTATATGATTACGAAACAGAACCAGTTTTTAGGGGCTGTATTTGCACTTTTTTTAGGCTTATTTTTATCCCTATCCACACCTATCCATGCTTCAGCAGAGAAAGGAACCGAAAGTGATCCTTATGTTATCACTACAGATGTCACTTACGCTCCTTTTGAATTTAAAAATGCAGAGGGCGACTATGTTGGTATCGATGTAGAAACGTTAGATGCGATTGCTGAAGATCAAAATTTTTCATATGAGTTACGCCCTTTAGCTTTCAGTGCAGGTTTACAAGCCTTAGAATCAAATCAAGTAGATGGAATGATTGCTGCAATGAGTATTACGGATGAACGTAAGGAATCTTTTGATTTTTCTGATCCTTATTTCGAAGCCGGTACCGTTATGGCTGTCTCAAAAAACAATGATGCTATTTCTTCTTATGAAGATTTAGATGGCAAGACTGTTGCTGTTAAGGTTGGTACCACTGGTGCCGCATTTGTGACAGAACTGAAAAAACAATTTGATATTGATATTAACCAATTTGAAGACTCAGCAACTATGTATGAAGACGTTGTTTCCGGTCATTCTGATGCGGTCTTTGATGACTACCCTGTTATGGCTTATGCTGTACAACAAGGTCTTAAACTACAATTTCCACTTGATCCAGAAGCAGGAGATGTTTACGGATTCGCTGTTAATAAAGGTCAAAATCCAGAATTACTAGAAAAATTCAATGCAGGTTTAGCAACCATCAAAGAAAATGGTGTTCATAAAGAAATTACGGATAAGTATACTAGTGAAAATTCAGAAGCTGCTACTAGCAATAACTTCTTCACTTTGATTCAAAATAATTATAGTGAATTATTAACAGGTCTTGGACGTACTTTAGTATTAACGCTTGTTTCATTTGCAATTGCTTTAGTCGTAGGAGTTATTTTAGGATTATTCAGTGCTACGTCAAACAATCTATTAAGTGGGATTTCGACTTTATATGTGACTATTATGCGCGGTATTCCTTTGATTGTACTAGCCTTTTTTGTCTATTTCTCTATTCCACAATTCTTAAACATTCAGTTATCCGCTTATCTTGCTGGTGTAATTACATTGAGTCTTAATACTTCTGCATACATTTCAGAGCTTGTTCGTGGCGGAATTCAAGCTGTGGCTGGTGGGCAATTAGAAGCCGCAAGAAGCTTGGGACTCCCTTATAAAACTTCTATGCGTAAAATTGTCTTACCACAAGCTATTAAGATAATGATTCCATCCTTTATCAATCAATTCGTTATCACACTTAAAGATACTTCAATCCTATCGGTTATTGGAATTGTTGAATTGACTCAAACCGGAAAAATTATCATTGCTCGGACTTACTCTTCTGGAAATATGTGGTTGATCATCGGAATCATGTACATTGTTTTGATCACTATTTTAACGAAACTATCAACGGTACTTGAAAGGAAAATGGCTAATGACTAAATTAAAAGTTGAACATTTAAAGAAAAATTTCGGAAAATTAGAAGTTTTAAAAGACTTGAATATTGAAGTTCAAGAAGGAGAAGTTATTTGTATTATTGGCCCTTCAGGTTCTGGAAAAAGTACTTTTCTTCGCTGTATGAATGCTTTGGAAGAAATTACAGGTGGAAAAGTGATCATTGATAATTTTGATTTAACCGATCCTAAACAAGATATCAATAAAGTACGCGAAAATATTGGAATGGTTTTTCAACAGTTCAATTTATTCCCACATTTGACAGTGTTAGAAAACATTACGCTAGCCCCCAAAGAATTAAAAAAGGAATCCGCTGAAACGAGCGAAAAACGTGCGTTAGAATTACTAGAAACGGTTGGTCTTTCTGAAAAAGCCAATGACTACCCTAAATCACTATCTGGCGGACAAAAACAACGTGTGGCCATTGCAAGAGCTTTAGCGATGGATCCAGACATCATGTTGTTCGATGAACCCACTAGTGCATTGGATCCAGAAATGGTTGGTGACGTCCTTGAAGTTATGCAAAAATTAGCAGATCAAGGAATGACTATGCTAGTTGTAACTCATGAAATGGGCTTTGCCAAAGAAGTAGCAGATCGCGTTATTTTCATGGATGGTGGTTATATCGTTGAAGAAGGCGACCCTAAAGAAGTCTTCGATAACCCCCAACAAGAACGGACGAAAAACTTCTTAGAAAAAGTATTGATTTAAAAAAAGCTTTGCAAAAGTTATCTTTTGCAAAGCTTTTTAAATTTCTCCAATGAGCATACTCATCAAACAAACATCTAAGTAAACACCTTCATCTTTAACTCCGCGAGGCATGATTGCTTCTAGCTTAAAACCCATTTTTTCATAAAGACGGCGCGCTCGTTCATTGCGTGCTTGAACGGTCAATTCAAGTCGTTTCAACTGACTTGCAGGACTATTTGCCCATTCAATCAATTGCTCCATCATTGTTGTGCCTAAACCTATTTTCCAATAAGCTTTTGCAATTGAAATGCTGATGTCTCCTATATGTTTCAGTTTTGGACTTATATTACCATGAATTTCAGCAATTCCAATCAGTTCATTTTTGTCTAACGCGACAAATAAAACCATTACATCGGACTCTATAATAGTCTTAATTTCTTTTCGTTGCTCTTCAACTGTTTTCCCAGGACCTTCTGCTCCCATTGTCATAAAACCTGTTTCAACAGCGATTTTTTTCAGATGTTTCAATAAGTTTTCAGCATCACTAGGGATAGCTTCTCGTACTTGGATGGTACTTATCATTTGTTATACCTGACTTTCTTCAAAATTTCGCATCAATTTTTCATACCTTTCCCCAATAGGTGAAAAAGTCAGCTCCCGTTCCATTAAATCATCTCCAGCAGGAACAAGCTTGATCTGCAAATATTCTTGAGGCAAGTCTTCGGGAATAAAGGTTGCCCATTCAACGATTGATACACCCTCGCCTTCAAAATATTCCTCTAATCCTAAATCCGTTCCACCAGTTTCTTCTAATCGATAGACATCCATATGGTACAACGGCAATCTTCCTTCAAGGTACTCCCTGATAATTGTATAAGTTGGACTTTTAATCACTTTGGTAATTCCAAGACCTTCGGCTAGGCCTTTTGTAAAAGTCGTTTTTCCAGCTCCAAGATTGCCTTCTAAAAGAATCGTATCTCCAGGTTCAAGCAATTTGGCTAATGTAGCAGCTATTATCTTTGTTTCTTCTTCATTACGTGCTTTAATTTGTTTCATTCTGTTCTCCTCTATCCCTATCTAGTTATCTTTTATTGTAATTCAAGTATTTAAAAATAGCCAAACAAAAATCCATTGAGCACCTAAAAATATAGACTCAATGGATTTCTATGCTCGTTTCCTTATTCGCTACATACTGTAATACGTTGACCCATAAATAATTGATTTTCAATTTCATCTACCAATGCAAGAGCAAAGTCAGCATAACTAATTTCACTTTCACCTTTACTATTGGTCAATAGTTGGTCTTGTCCTAATTGATATTTCCCAGTTCGTTTGCCTTCAGGATTAAAAAACGCAGATGGACTTACATACGTCCAATTGATATCTTCCGCTAGTTTTAATTGCTCAAAAGCTTTACTCATATTAACAGCTGTAGGTCTAGCTACTTCAGGAAAATCGGGAGTATCTATCAACCGCGTCGTTTTCGTATCATCAACATATAAACTTCCTGCTCCGCCAACAATGATTAGGCGCGGATTTTCATGTCCTTGTATTAACGACACAATATAAGCCAAACTTGTTTGATGCAATTCTTCTTTCCCAGGTGGAGCATTAAATGCATCAACCACCACATCTAAATTTTTTATATCATCATAGGTTAAATCATATAAATCCTTTTCGATATAATGGCTGTCTTTACTGTCTATCAGTTTGGAAGCATTTCGTATCAAAGGAATCACTTCATGTCCTCTGATCAATGCCTCTGCTGAAATTTTTGAACCTGATTTACCTGTAGCGCCGATAATGCCAATCTTCATAACCGTTCCTCCTTTTTACTAATACTCTTGTTTATTCATTATAATGAGAACGCATTCAATAGAGCAACTATTCTCTCTTTATCAAAAAAAAGCTAACTCAATGAGTCAGCTTTTTTAAATTTAATTCATTAATGTTTGATTTGCTGTGATGATTGTTAGTTTGTAAACATCCTCTTCGTTACAACCACGAGACAAGTCTGAGATGGGTTTATTTAACCCTTGTAAGATAGGTCCGATTGCTTCAAAATTACCAAAACGTTGCGCAATCTTATAACCAATGTTTCCTGATTGTAATTCAGGGAATACAAAAACACTTGCTTGTCCAGCAACATTAGAATCTGGTGCTTTTTGTTCAGCAACAGAAGCTACGAATGCAGCATCAAATTGCATTTCACCATCGATATCATATTGAGGAGCTAGTTCTTGAGCAATTTTAGTTGCTTCTGCTACTTTAGTTGCTTCTTCAGCAACTGCTGATCCTCTAGTTGAAAAACTTAACATAGCAACTTTTGGTTCGATACCAAACATTTCAGCCGTTTTAGCACTTTCTACAGCGATTTCAGCTAATTCTTGAGCATTTGGATTCACATTGATTGCACAATCTGAGAATAAGTATTTTTCTTGTCCACGTCCACGCATCATAATAAATGCACCACTTGTACGGCTAACGCCTGGTTTAGTTTTAATAATTTGTAATGCAGGGCGAACAGTGTCTCCTGTTGAGTGGATTGCTCCACTTACTAAGCCATCAACTAATCCCATATAGGTTAACATTGTACCAAAATAGTTTTCATCTTTTAATAATTCAATTGCTTTTTCTTCAGAAACTTTACCTTTACGACGTTCTACGAAAGAAGCAACCATTTCATCTATTTTAGCATAATTTGCTGGGTCAACAATTTCAATGTTTTCTACATTGAAGCCACGATTTTTTGCAGCTTCTTTAACAACTTCGGGGTTCCCAATTAATACCGGTTGAACTAAATCTTCTGATGCCAAACGAACTACAGCACCAAGAATACGAGGTTCAGATCCTTCTGGAAATACAATCCGAACTTTTTTTCCTTTAATCTTGCTTGATAAGCTTTCAATTAGCTCCACACTAATAACCTCCACAATTTGTGATTTTATATACAGTACTATCATACTCTTATTTTCTTAACAATAACAGTCTTTTTGGTTTAAAACCTATAAGTATTGCTTATTCAACTGTCTCAGGCAATTGCCAATTTATAGGTTCTTCGCCTAAATTGATCAATGCTTCATTTGTCTTAGAAAATGGTTTTGATCCAAAAAAACCACGATAAGCTGACAAAGGACTTGGATGAACTGAGGTCAACACAACATGTTTTGTTTCATCAATTAAAGCTCTTTTTTTAATGGATGGATTTCCCCATAAAATAAACACCATTGGTTTCTCTCGTTCACTTAATTTTTTGATAACCGCATCTGTCAGTACTTCCCAGCCTTTGCCTTTATGTGAATGAGCCTGGCCTTTTCGAACAGTTAAAACGGTATTAAGTAATAAGACACCTTGTTTAGCCCAAGATTCCAGATAACCATGATTTGCACGAGGAATATCCAGATCCGTTTCCAATTCCTTATAGATGTTGACGAGAGAAGGCGGCGTTTTAACATTCGGCAATACAGAAAAGCTCAGTCCATGTGCTTGATCTGGTCCATGATAAGGATCTTGTCCTAAAATGACTACCTTTACTTCATTATAAGGAGTCCATTCAAAAGCTTGCCAAATATGGTGCATTTCAGGATAAACCGTTGTTTCTTGATAATCGTGTACTAAAAATTCTTTTAACGATTGATAAGTTGGTGTATTCATTTGTTCTTCCAAAATTGGCAACCAATCATTTTGTACCGGTAAGGTCATTATAATTTCCTCCTTATCTTTAGGGTATGTTTTAAAACTAGTTTATCACGAGAAAAATAGCTGCGATAGGCCGAATCAAAATCGTTATCTGTTTGAGTAGACGTAATAAGCCCTCATTCGACTAACTCAAAGTCGTTTTCTATTTAAGCAGACGCAATGAGTCTTAGTAGTTTTTCAAACACGTCCTAGTGAACTTACTCTTATCCTACAAGAATTACTTTTTTCTAACAAGTACTACCTGTCAGCTTCTTTTTGTTCTATTCATTTATTTCGACAATTTATTACAAAAAAAGCTTTATACGTTTGTTTTTTTATTATTAATGGTAGACTTAGTAATACAAACAACTCTTGGGAGGAACCAAAATGATAGAACTTATTGTATCTGATATGGATGGAACATTATTAAATGGAAAAATGAAAGTTTCTGAAACAAATGCTAAAGCTATTAAAGCGGCTATGAACCAAGGGATTCATTTTATGGTCGCCACAGGCCGTGGATTTACTGAAGCACAACCGTTACTTAAAGAAGTGGGTATCAACTGTTCGTTTATCACGCTTAATGGTGCTCAAGTTTATAATGAAGAAGGCTCTGTCATTCAAAATATTGGCATCGATAAACAATCGGTACACGAAATCGTTGCTGCGATAAAGAAAAGAAATCTTTATTGTGAAATGACGACATCTAATGGAATTTATTCCGATAATAAAGCGAAACGTATCGAATCTGTTGCTTCTTTATTATTTGAAACAAATCCGGATACTACTTATAAAATGGCCGTTGTTTTAGCAGCAGCCCGTTTAGAAATTATGAATATAAACTATGTTGAAGATTACGAAGAGCTTGTGCACGATGATTCCATTGAAGTTTTAAAAATTATCGCTTTTAGTGATGATGGTCGTAAGGTACTTGGGCCACTTACAGAGGAACTTGAAAAATCAGGTGAGCTTGCAATTACCGCTTCTTTTGTTAATAACATTGAAATCAATAACATTAATGCCCAAAAAGGCATTGCTCTTGAAGCAGCTGCAAAAAAATTAAATATTCCTCTTGAAAACATTATGACACTTGGAGATAATTTCAATGATGTCTCGATGTTAAAAGTAGCAGGATATAGTTTTGCCATGGAAAATGCTGAAGAAGAAGTCAAAACGTATGCTAAATACATTACTACTAGCAATAATAATGATGGTATTGCACATGCAATCAACCTAGCTTTAAACGATCAATTAGACTCAGCCAAATCACCTACTTTCGTAGAACGCACTGAGTAGAAAGTGAAAGTTAACAAATCTTATAGTAACAGTTTTTCTTTTCGTTTCGTTGTTATTAGTAGGTTGACAATACGTTAACTCAGCTAATAAATGAAGGGAGAGAATAACATGGATGCAAGTACTCAGTGGCTGTCTACTGTAACAGAGATTATCGGTAATGTTGGTTTCCCCATTTTTATCGCTTTATTTCTACTTCAGCGTATGGAAACTAAACTTGATGACGTGGTGAAAGCTCTGCACGAATTAGGTCAAGCCATTAAATCAGCGATATAAAGAAAACCCGCCATTAAAAAAGGCGGGCTTTTTTTTATCTCATTTGTATTTCGTTTTGCTTCTAGTTTTGGTATACTAAAAGAAACTGTATCCGCTTAATTTACCTTTAGAGGGGCGTTCATTATGGTACTTCTTTACATGAAACAAGAATATGTTTCAAGACAAGAAAAGATTCTCGTGAAAAATGAACTTGGCAAAGATCTCTACCTTATTTCAGGCAAATGGGGCAGAATCGGTGATAAATTATCGTTATATAGCATAGACGGTGACTTGCTTGTAGAAGTCAAACAAACAGTATTGTCTTTATTTCCTAAATTTGATATCTATACCCAAGGTAAAAAAATTGGTTCCATTACTAAACACCGTGGCTTAAAAGATGTTTATTTTAAAGTTACGCCGCTAAATTGGATTGTAACTGGAGATTTTTATAATCACAACTACACGGTAAACTGTAAAGGTAAGTTAATTATGGAAATGACTAAAGCTTATACTTCCTTTGGTGATTATTATGCACTGCATATACCCGAATCTCAACATGCACCACTTTGTCTCTGTATTGCTTTGATTGTAGATAATCTTACGTTAACACGCTTACCACAGACAGAAAAAAAACGAGTAAACCGCGCAATTCAACTTATTTAATGGATATATAAGGCATTGATTCAATTGATCAATGCTTTTTTTAATTGATTTTCCATTGCATGTGGTCGTATAAATGTTGACCCAACATACACTCCCATACCTTTTTAAAACCAATTTTAAGATACAATTGTTGTGCTTTTTGATTCAGTTGGTCACAATTCAGTCCAATAATTTTCTCATTCTCTGACTTTGCAATAGCTGGTAGTGCTTTTAACAATTCGCTTGCTACACCTTGTTCTCTAAAATTCACATCCGTCACCAACGAATCTAAATACCACTCACCTGGGACAGTTTCAGAATCCTGAAATAAAAGAGCCTCTATTCCTTGTGCTTTTAATTTATCATTAAAAGCCTCATCAACTATAGGTTCCAACTCACCTTTGTACCCAAAACAGACACCTGCTCTTTTCCCTTCACGGATGCAGATATGTGCGCGATGATAGCTATAGCGGTAATTTTCATCTTCCATCGCTTCTTTCATCAGTTGTTTCAATTTATCCGTGTTTATTTCTTTCAACAATGTTAGCTCCATGTCTTCTAGAATAATCCAGACCCATTCCACTAATTGTTCTATATCTGTTATTTTAGCTTTTCGTAACACTTTATCACCCGCTTAGTTTGTCTTTTTCGCAATTTAAGCATAACGAACAAGTTTAAGTTATTCAACCTTTTATAGAAAAAGAAACGAGACAAGGGTATGTTAGTTTTTATCACATAACCAGATTACATTTTTGTTGCAATTGCCTTAAAATTAAATTAGTATTATATCTTATACAAGGAGGTTTCTTATGAATTTACGAAAAAAATCACTTTTTACTATTATGACGGCTTTATTACTTACAGTAATTTTCACTATTCTACTACCTACTACAGCTTCTGCTCAAGAAACAGATAAGACATATATCATTGGAACTGACATCACGTTTGCTCCCTTTGAATACAAAGATGCTGATGGTGAATATAAAGGAATTGATGTTGATTTATTAGAAGCAATCGCTAAAGACCAAGGTTTCAAATATGAATTACGACCTCTAGGATTTAGTGCTGCATTACAAGCTTTGGAAACAAATCAAGTAGATGGCATGATCGCCGGTATGAGTATTACACCCGAGCGTCAAGACTCATTTGATTTTTCTGAGCCTTACTTTGAAAGTGGTGTAGTCATGGCCGTCTCAGCGGACAACGATGACATTACTTCTTACGAGGATTTAGAAGGCAAAACAGTGGCTATCAAAGTAGGAACTACTGGTGCTGCTTTTGCTGAATCTATTCAAGAGGAATATGGATTTAATGTAAATACTTTTGAAGATTCTGCAAATATGTATGAAGACGTTCAAACTGGCAACTCAGATGCTGCTTTTGAAGATTATCCTGTAATGGCTTATGCGATTCAATCGGGTTTAAAATTGAAAATACCGACTGATCCTGAGCCTGGCGACAACTATGGTTTTGCCGTAAATAAAGGTCAAAATGCTGAGTTATTGGAAATGTTCAATAATGGATTAATCAATATCCGTGCAAACGGCACTTACGATGACATACTTGATACTTATCTTGGAGAGACGTCTCAAACCGAAACAGCTAATCTTGGATTCTTTGGTTTGATACAACAAAATGGCGGCGAATTATTAAAAGGTCTTGGTAGAACATTACTGTTAACCATTACGGCATTTATCATCGCTACCATTTTAGGTGTTATTTTTGGATTATTTAGCGCTTCTCCAAACAAAGTATTAAATTGGATAGCAACGATTTACGTAGATATTTTACGCGGTATCCCTTTAATCGTTTTAGCCTTTTTCATCTACTTCTCTATCCCACAATTCTTAAATATTCAAATACCGGCTTACCTTGCTGGTGTGATTACATTAAGTTTAAATACAACAGCCTACATCGCTGAACTGGTTCGTGGTGGTATTCAAGCGGTAGATAATGGCCAGCTAGAAGCTTCAAGAAGCTTGGGTCTTACTTACAACACTTCTATGCGCAAAGTCGTTTTACCACAAGCTGTTAAAATAATGATTCCATCTTTTATCAATCAATTTGTTATCACACTTAAAGATACTTCAATCTTATCCGTGATTGGAATCGTTGAATTAACTCAAACCGGAAAAATCATTATCGCCCGTACCTATTCTTCTGGTGATATGTGGTTAATCGTCGGTTTGATGTATATCATTATCATTACCATTCTTACGAAATTTTCAAATTATCTTGAAAGGAGATTATCAAATGACTAAACTAAAAGTTGAACATTTAAAGAAAAATTTCGGAAATCTAGAGGTTTTAAAAGACTTGAATGTTGAAGTACAAGAAGGAGAAGTTATTTGTATCATCGGTCCTTCTGGTTCTGGGAAAAGTACTTTTCTTCGGTGCATGAATGCTTTGGAAGACATTACAGGCGGAAAAGTCATCATTGATGATTTTGATTTAACCGATCCTAAGCAAGATATCAATAAAGTACGTGAAAATATTGGAATGGTTTTTCAACAATTTAATTTATTCCCACATTTAACTGTTCTAGATAATATTACATTAGCTCCTAAAGAGTTAAAAAAAGAATCGACTGAGGCCATCAATAAAAGAGCGTTAGAATTATTAGAAACAGTTGGTCTTTCAGAAAAAGCCGCTGATTATCCTAAATCATTATCTGGTGGACAAAAGCAACGTGTGGCTATCGCACGAGCTTTAGCAATGAATCCGGACATCATGTTATTCGATGAACCAACTAGTGCACTTGATCCAGAAATGGTTGGTGACGTGCTTGAAGTTATGCAAAAACTAGCGGATCAAGGCATGACAATGTTAGTTGTGACCCATGAAATGGGTTTCGCTAAAGAAGTAGCGGATCGCGTTATTTTCATGGATGGCGGTTATATCGTTGAAGAAGGCAAACCTGAACAACTCTTTAACCATCCGCAACATGAGAGAACAAAAAACTTTTTAGATAAAGTGTTAATTTAAAAAAGTTCTGCCATGCGAGTAAACTCTCGCATGGCAGAACTTTTTTGCTATTATAACTCTTTTATTTCTTTCAATTCGGTTGTTTCATTTTCATTATTAGTTACCTCTTTTTTTTGCAAGACGTGCATTGCTAACATAAGCAAGCCATTGGAAACAAGAATAATCCCTATCATAACAAAATTAGCTTTCCAATAAACTGCATCTCCTAAACCACTACTGATAGCTTGTCTAAAACCATAAATAGAATAGGTCATCGGTAAAAACGGATGAATGGCTTGGAAGAATGAATTTGTTAATGGCATTGGGAATGTTCCACCAGAACCACCTAATTGTACGACGAGCAACACCATGGCCAAAAAGCGACCGATATTGTCGAATGCGACAACTAACATCAATATAATAGACATGAACGCTACCGAAGTAAGGATGGATAATAAGAAGAATTTCCCAACAAATAATACTTCTAATCCCATCATTAATAAGATTCCACATTCAATCACTGCCATTAAAGTTGCAACTAGCATGGTTACTGAAGTCTTACTTTGCCACCAAGCAAAGCTTGATTTCCCTTGAAGTGCTCTCTTGCGAACAGGATAGATTGTAGTAAAAGCTATTGCTCCAATATACAATGCCATTGACATAATATAAGGGGCTAACGCTGCTCCATAGTTTGGCACAGTACTATATTTTTCTTGCTCTAACGTTATAGGACTTGCAAACATATCTGTGGTTTTATTCGTAGCATCTATATCATTAACAGTTGTTGAACCTTCTAATAAACTAGTTGATAACTGATTCGTTCCATCTTTCAATGTATTTATTCCAGTTCCTAGTGTTTTAGATCCATCACTTAATGCTTGCGAGCCCTCTTTAAGTTTTGTAGAACCATCTGCTAGGCTAGTTGCACCATCATTTAAACTAGCTGAATTATCGTTCAAAAGAGTCGTTCCTTCGACTAATTTTGTCGATCCATTGTTTAATTGATTGATACCTTCAATTAAGTTTGGCAACTGAGTGGTTAATTGTCCTATGCCACTATTTAATTGTTGAGCACCTGAATTTAATGCCGGTGCATTTGCCTTTAATTTATCTGCCCCAGACTGCAAACTTTCTACTCCATTTGTATAATCTGTTACTCCATTTACTAATCCATCTTCTCCTGATAGACCATTTTGAACGGCTACTAGACCTTGGTTTAATTCAGTCATTCCTTGAATGATCCCTTTATTAGAACCCGTCCCTTGTTGTTCCAAAGCTGTTTGTATGCCTGTTAATCCGTTAATAAGTTCACTCATTGCTTGATTAGTTGCTGGCAATAGTTGGTTTGAACTTTTAGCGAGTGTATCTATTTGCGTTTTTAGTTGTGACAATTGATTGGTTAATCCACTAATTGCCGTCAATTCCTTTTGCAAATTGCTTAACGATGTACCGGCAGTAGTTGCGTTTGTTGCTATTGCATTTGTATTATCATTTGCAGCAGCTAGTTGATATTTCAATGTGCTTATGTTTACTAACTCTGCTTGTTTTGCAGCGATTGTACTTGTATCACTCGCTGCTTTTGCCGCATCCAATTCAGCTTGAATGGTATTTTCAAGAACGGCAACCGTATCCGTTGCTCCTTTTAAATTAATGCCAGTATTTTTTACATCTTGTGCAACGTTAGTTAAACTATCACCTGTTTGTTGTAAATCCAGTTTAATACCACTTAAGTCAGCTCCACTAACTTGTCCGTTAAGTAGAGTATCTAATTTTTGAATCCCATCATTCATAGAAGACAAGTTTTTCATTAAAAATTGTAGTTGGTCATTATTTTCGGTTGTTAGGCTTTTATCTAACTCTGCGGAAAGTTGATTTAATCCTGTTAATAACTGATCACTACCCGATTTAACTTGATCAACACCATTACTGATTTTACTTGTGCCATTTTGAAGTGAGGCAGAATTTCCGTTCAATAGCTTAGTTCCATCGGCCAACTGTGAAACACCATTTGTATAAGATTCAACACCGTTTGATAAATCTGCTGATCCTTTTTCTAACTGCAGACCGCCATTTTGAAGCGGGCCTACATTTGACGCTAACGTACTGATGCCATTATTTAGCTGAGTTGCGCCATTATTTACTTGAGCTACTCCATTTGTATAGTCTTTTAGTCCCAGCTCAATTTTCTGCGTTCCTTCTTCAAATGTTAATGTACTTGAAGACAGCTTTTCTAAATTCTTTGTTAACTGTTGGCTTCCATCTGCCAACTTCCCAGTTCCATCATCAATCTCTCCGGCACCGTCAGCGGCTTTTGAAAAACCCGTTCCTATCTTACTAATTTGTTCAAATATTGCTTCCGTATAAGCTTTCGTTACATTATCAGATACTTCGGTTTTAATATCTTTAGCAGCTGATTTACTGATAACTTCTCCGATATAATTTAACGATCCATTCGTTTCATATTTAATGGTCATTTTTTTAGGATTCTTATCCATCAATGTAGCAGCATCTGTGGAAAAATCAGCCGGTAAAGTCATGACCATATAATAATCGCTATTTTCCAATCCAGATTGAGCCTCTTCTTGAGATACAAAATGCCAATCTAATGCATCATTTCCCTTAAGTTTCTCAACCACATCAGAACCTATATCCAGTTTTTCTCCCTGATAGTCAACTGAGTGATCTAAATTAACAACTGCTACAGATAGTTTATCCGTATTTCCATAGGGATCCCAGTTTGATTTTAAGAAGAAACCAGCATACATTATTGGAATAAATAACATCACTATACAAGATAGTAGCATCATTTTATTAGAGACTAATTTCTTCCATTCCTTTTTTATCATTTCCATTTTACAAGTACATTCCTTTCAATTTAAAACGATTTATTTTTTATTCCAGTCAATAGAAGGTACTTCACTTTTGCCTATCGTAGAACCAATAAGCTGATTTAGCGTTTGCTGTTCGAGAAAACTTGTGTAACGTTTGTCTGCTTCTCCAAAAGTTGTGGTTAGCATTTTTTCTCCATTACTAGCTGGTTCACCTATATCTGAGAAAACTTGATTGATCATCCCAGAATTTGGATAAGTAACGATTTTACCTTCTAATGCTTCTACAATTTCCAACAAATTAATTTTTTCGGGTTTTTTAGCTAACATAAAACCACCATTGCTGCCAGGGATTGATGTTGCTAACCCACTAACCACTAATTTTCGAATAATTTTTCTAATGTAAGAATGTGACGTTCCTTTTAAACGACTATTCAATACATGCGAAGTAATCAGAATATGATTATCTTGAGTAGAAAGCATAGCCAAAATACAAACTGCTTGTTCCAAGCCTTTTGTTAACTTCATTGTTTCCCTTCTTTCTTTACTTCAGTAGCATTGATTGTGGACTTTAAATATCCACGAATAGTAATATACATCTTTCACACTAATTTTGCAATTATTTTCTTCGTTTTTTCTACCATTTAGCTCGACAAGTTTAGTTGTTCGAGATATCATAAGTTCAAAGAATTGAAAAGAGGTCTTTTACATGTTTTTAACTATTACTGAACAAGCTCAACAAAAGATCGAACAGACATGCTCGCAACATCCAGGACAGTTAGTCCTCTATTATGAATCTAGAATTGGCTGTACCTGCGGAAATAACGGAATTTTTTTACTAAAAATCATACAACAAATGGATTCTGAACTCGATTCCATCTTATCCACATCGTTAGGCGACTTGCCTATTCAAGGCTGGAGCTTACCTTTTTTAGATGAACAAATGAAGTTAGATTACAACGAAATCAAAAATGCGCTGATTCTTCGCAGTGATAGTGGTCTTATTAATGATAATGTCTTGATTCTTAATGAGGCTAATCACGCTCTTTCTTAATTCTAGCAAACATATTGGTGGACATTGTGCCCTTTTCGCTATATAATTTACTTACTAAATAGAAGTGTAATAAAGTAGGTAAATGGAGGGATTTTATGTTTTTAACTGTAACAGAACCCGCAATTGAACGATTAAAAGCCATTCAAGCACAATACCCAGGAAAATTAGCTTTATATTATAACCGTATAACGGGTGGCTACGCTTGTGGAATCGTTGGTACCTTTTCACTAAAATTATTTACCAGTCCCAATGAAGAATTAAATGCGACTATTGACTCAACTATTGGAGAAATCCCAGTCCAAAGTAATCGTCTAGAAGACTTATCAGAAAACGTTGTATTAGATTATAAAAAATCAAAAAATAGTTTGATTTTAAAAAGTGACGCTGGACTGATAAATGACGACGTAACCGTACTAGATAATGACAATAACAAACTTTTTTAAACCCTAACAAACTAAAAAGCCGAGACAAAGGATTCTTTCTCCTTTATCTCGGCTTTTTTATTTTTCACTCAGGGCTTCTTTAATTCTTACAGCTGTTTTTAAAGGGATTCCCAACCCATTTATTTCTTCCACGCTTGCTTCTGTTACTTTTTTTACCGATTTAAAATGCTTTAATATCTTTGTGCGTGTCTTTGGCCCAACACCTTCAATACGATCCAATTTCGAGGACAAACTATTTTTCCCACGTAACTGACGGTGAAATGTAATCGCAAAACGATGGACTTCATCTTGAATTCGTTGAACAAGGTAAAAAGCTTGACTAGTCGGTTTTAAAGATACTTTTTCAAGTTTTTCGCCAAAAATAAGCGAAGAAGTTCTATGTTTATCATCTTTCACCATACCTGCTACCGGTATCGATAATCCCAACTCGTTCTCAAGAATATTAATGGCACCATTTACTTGAATTTTCCCACCATCCATTAAAATTAAATCCGGTAAAGGTTTGCCTTCTTTTAACAACCGCTCATATCTTCTTCGAATAACCTCTTCAGTCGTGGCTAATTCATTGCTTCCATGAACATTTTTTATTTTGTATTTTCGGTAATTGCTTTTATCTGGTCGACCATCTAAAAAAGAGACCATCGCTGAAACAGGGTTTGTTCCTTGAATATTGGAGTGGTCAAAGGCTTCAATGCGACTAACTAGAGGCAAATGTAGCGCTTCTGAAAGCTCTTTGATTGCTCCAATTGTTTTACGATCATCCATTTCAATGAGCTGGAATTTTTCATTTAATGAAATTTCACTGTTCTTCGTTGCTAAATCCAGCATGTCTTTTTTTCTTCCTTGAAGCGGTACTTTAACAGGTATTTCTAGCACCTCAGACAATGTTTTGGTATCTACGCCACTTGGCACCAATATTTCTTTTGGTAGCAAATGATTCTCTTCTTGATAAAATTGAACCATATAGGAGGCTAATTCTTCTTGAGGTGTATCGTAACAAGGAAAAATAGTTGCTTCTCGCTTAATCAATGTAGCTTGTCTTATAAAAAATACTTGGATTGAAATCCAGCCTTTATTCATATAATAACTAAAAACATCTCTAGTCGTAAAATCATTCGTAATAATATTTTGTCTTTCCACAGTCGTTTCAATGTATTGAATTTGATTGCGGTATTCCGCTGCTCGTTCAAAAGCCAGTTCATCAGCTGCTTGCATCATTTTACTTTTCAATATTTTTTTAATTTCTTTTACATCGCCATTCAAGAAACGCCTAATTTTGTCGATTTGAGCATTGTATTCTTCTTTAGGTATCTCATGGTCGCAAGGGCCAATACACTGCCCTAAATGGTAATACAAACACGCTCTCTTTTGATACCCATTGCATTTCCTCAATGGATAAACTTTTTGGATAAATTGTTGTGTTTCACTCGCTGCATATACATTTGGATAGGGTCCAAAATAATGTCCGCCATCTCTTTTAACTTCAGACGTAATAATGAGTTGTGGATCCTTTTCATTTGTAATCTTTAAATACGGATAGCTTGTTCCTTGCTTTAATTTGATATTGTATTTCGGTAAGTGTTTTTTGATTAATGTGATTTCAAGCAGCAAACATTCTTTATCCGTAGAAGTAATAATAGTTTCAAAATCTACAATTTCTTCAACCAGTAATTGCGTTTTCCCTTCGTGAGTCCCTCGAAAATAAGAACGTACGCGTTTTTTTAAATTTTTAGCTTTTCCAATATAGATGATTTCTTTTTCTTTATTTTTCATTAAATAACATCCTGGCAAGTCAGGAAGCAACATTAGTTTATTATTGATATGTGTATTAACCATCTTCATGATTCCCCTTATAGTCATTCATTACTTTTCACTGTTAATTAATTATGATTATTCGTCAAATAGTGCAGCTAATTCAAAAAAAACTCATCTATTGATTCTAAGAATTGTAAATTCTTATTTATCTATTTTACCACTAAACAGTAAAACAACGACAGAATTAAAGCTCTGTCGTTGTTTTTCATTTTATTATCTTTTAGAAGAACTAAATAAGAACCAATTATTAAATGTACTATAATCTGAGTAGCCCACTGCAATCTCTTTATATAAAAATAACTTTCCAAGTTGATGTTCCCCAGATTGGTATTTCAATTCGATATCTTTTGCAATTGCTTGGTACAACTCTTCTAATTGTTCATCATTAAGTTGGCCGTACTTGTTTTCCCATGACTCTAAAAAAGCTTCTTCATCACTATCTAGATAAAAATCGATTTCTACTTGCTCTGCCATCTGATTCACCTTTTCTAAAAAAATCTTAATTTAAGATATTAATGGTAATTGTTTTTCTACCAAAATTATTCGCTTGTTGCACAGTAGAAAAGTGAATATCAATTTTATTGCCTTTGATTGCTCCACCAGTATCTCCAGCGATAAATGTTCCATATCCTGGAATTTCAACAATCGAACCTAAAGGAATTACACGAGGATCTACCGCAATAACCATTGGATTACTTTCTAAGTTGATTCCAGTTGCAGTATGAGTACTCAAATTAGCTTGTTTAGTTGAATATCCTGTTGCTGATACAACAATTGATTTACCTTTTGATGTTGTTGCAGTACTTTCAGCTGGTTTAGTAGTAGCAACCTTTTCAGTTGCTACTGTTGTTTCTTCTTTTTTATTTTCTGATGGCTCAGTTGTTGCAGTTGTTGTTACAGTAGCAGATTCTTTTTCAAGTTTTGTTTCAAGCGCTGTAGCAGTTGCTTTTTCAGCTGCTGCTTTCTCTTCAGCAGCTTTAGCTTCAGCAATTCTTGTTTCTTCTGCTGCACGTTTTTCATCTAATTCATTTAGAATTTCTTGATTTTCATCCATTGTTTTTTGAAGACTTGCTATTTGTGTATCCATTTCAGCTTTTTGTGCTTTAGCTTCTGCTGTTTCATTTTCTAATAAAGCTAAATTACTTTCAAGTTCTGTTTTCAATGCTGCTAATTCTGCTTTTTCATCTTCAGCCATTTCTAACTGGTCGTTTCCAGCTGATTGCAAAGTAACTAAAACATATGCACGATTAAAGAAATCTGATACACTTTCAGATTCAAATAATGACAATACAACATTTTGATTTACTTCAGTTGTTTGCATAGATAAGATACGTTCTTTTGCTTGATCCAAACGTTCTTTAACAACTGCTTCTTGTTCATTAACTGTTTCACTAGTTGCTTGAACCGTGTCTTTTAAAACATCAATTTGAGTAGTTAATTCTTCTAGCTCACTATTTTTTTCATTTACCTTAGTCAAAACTTTATTAATTTCACTATCAATTGCTGCCATTTCTTTTTCTTTTGTATTTTGTTGCGATTCGATTTCATTTAATGTCGCTGCAAAACCTGTTGTAGGAATGACGTTAACCATTAATAAAGCCAACATAAGGCTAGTAACTAGTTTTTTTATTCTCACGAATTGACAACACCCTTCTTTTCTTCTATTTTTGCTCTCCAATGATTATAACGAATAAAACGTACTGTTATATTTCTTTAAGATTACTTTTTGTTACAAAACAATTTTAAGGTATACTAAAACTGTAATAAACGTATTAGGAGGATGAAAAAATGTCGAAAAAAATTTATTTTGCAAGTCCATTGTTTTCAGAGATGGAAAAAATTTACAACGAAATACTAGTAGCAAGCATTCGAAAGACCTATTCAGAAGTAAAAGTCTATGTTCCTCAAGAACAAGGGGAAATAAATGATAAAAATAGCTATGCAGATTCAATTGCTATTGCTAAATACGATACGAACGCCTTATTAGATAGCCAGTTAATGGTTGCCGTTTTAGATGGTTCAACGATTGATGTTGGAGTGGCCACTGAAATTGGTGTTGCTTATCAAGCGGGAATACCTATCATTGGTTTATATACGGATTCACGTCAGCAAGGGGCTACAAATCCTAAAAAATTGAATGCTTTACAAGAAGTGGCCGAATCTCAATTTTCATATATCAATCTTTACACAGTTGGATTAATCAAAATGAATGGTGCTATTTACAGCACTTCTGAAGACTTTATTACAGCTATTGGTGCTTATTTGTAATCATTTTGTAAAAAAAAGGTTCCCTGCAATAATTGCAAGGAACCTTTTTTATGGAGTTTGAGTTTCTAATTGTAGACTTTATTCTTCTATTATAAAGCACGGGGATTTGGTTTCGTAACTAAGCTAATGATAATTCCAACGACAAATCCAATTGTTGCTGGTAGAATCCATCCCATTCCCATAGAAAACAAAGGCAGATAGTCTGCACAAAAAGTTAAGAAATTTTGTATTCCATTTAAATTACGGATATTTTCAGGTAAAGCATTTAATAGATCCGCTACACTGACTACTAGCGTAAAAATTGTTGTGGTAACATAAACCACTTGTCGGTCTTTGAATAAAGGAGACAATAGTGCTAGTAAAATCAATGTTATCGCTAATGGGTATAAAAACATTAACACGGGAAGTGAAAAAGCAATGATATTTGTTAATCCAATATTTGCGACTAACGTTGTTAACACACTGAATACCACTACGTATGCTTTATAACTAATTGAGCGTGGAAACATTTCTTTAAACGTTTCAGCACAAGCTGTTATTAAACCAATAGCTGTTTTCAAACAAGCGACTGTTACAATCACAGCTAATAATACACTGCCAAATGAACCAAAGTAATAGTTAGAAATCTGGGCTAAGGCAATTCCACCATTTTCTGAAACTGGGAACTGTCCAACACTCATTGTTCCAATATAAGCTAAGCTAGCATAGATGATTCCCATCAAAAGAATGCTAATCAATCCTGATTTAATCGTGTCTTTTGCTATCTCGCTTGGCTTAGTTACTCCTAACGTTTTAATTGTTTGAACAACTACAATTCCGAATGCTAGTGATGCTAGTGCATCCATTGTATTGTATCCTTCAAGAAATCCGCTAACAAAGGGTTGCGCTACATAACTCCCCGTCACTGACGCGTCCATCACGCCTCCAAGCGGACGAATAAATGCTGTTACGATCAAGACGCCTAAGAAGACTAAGAAAATAGGGTTTAATACTTTTCCAACATAAACTAAAATTTTTGTAGGTTTTAAAGAAAGAAATAATGCTGTACCATAAAATAAAATAGAAAAAATTGCTAATCCTACTGTTTGATATGCTGGACTAATGTAAGGTGTTAAACCAATTTCATACGATACTGTACTCAATCTAGGCAATGCAAAGAATGGTCCAATCGTTAAATACAAAGCGATTGTCATAAAGTAACCATAATAAGGATGAATACGACTAGCTAAATCAAATAAACCATTACTTTTGGAAATTCCAATCGCGATAACTCCTAAAAATGGCAATCCAATACCTGTTACTAAAAATCCTAGTGTAGCCCAACTTACGTTAGCTCCTGCTACTTGACCCATGTGAACGGGAAAGATTAAATTTCCTGCTCCAAAAAACAATCCAAATAACATGGATCCTATATACAAATAAGAAGACAATGATAGTCCTTTTTTCATAAAAACCGCCCTTTCTAACGTATCTATGTAACACGTAACTTAAATAATAGCTTTTTTAGTTCTCACCTTCAAGCAAAAATCCTGTTTACTTGTTAGTTTTCAATCGAGTAGGAGGTAGATAATTAATTTATCTACCGACCTCTCACACCACCGTGCGTACGGTTCCGTACACGGCGGTTCAATAATTTAAGTATCACTTACGCTCATATAGTAGGATTAAATCTTTTAATCCCCACTGTATGAGCCTTTTATTTGTTATCGAGCGGTGTAGAACTTCACTACGTGAAATACGCCAATACCCTTTACGGCTGGCTGCTGTTTTCAGTGCGTTATCGTGGTCTATTCCTAATCTTTTCAGTTGATTGTATCTAGTGGATACCTTTTTCCATCGTTTCCATATTAATTGTCTTACACGATGGCGCAACCAGTTCTGAGTTTCTTCTAGGAAGGATTTCATGAAGGAAATCTTATAATAATTTATCCATCCAACAGTTACTTGGTTTAGTTGTGTTAGGATTTCTTTAAATGTCCCTGGCCGTTTTCGGCTTGTGAGATACTTTAGTTTATTTCGGAATCGTTGTTTTGCCGACTTACTAGGTCGGCATCCAACTTTCCCATATGGTTCATAATATGAAAACCAAGGAATTTTGCTTTAGTCGGAGTGGTGATACTGCTTTTCTTTTGGTTTACTGTAAGACGCAAGTCTTTTTCAATGAATTGAGTAACACTTTCCATTACTCGTTCGCCTGCACGTTTACTTTTAACGTAAATAACGAAGTCGTCCGCGTAGCGAATGAAAGCATGACCTCTCCTTTCAAGTTCCCTATCCAGTTGATTTAAATAGACATTTGCTAGTAATGGAGAAAGTGGGACTCCTTAAGGAGCTCCGGTATCTGTCTCGATATAACTATCTTTGTCTAAAATGCCTGACTTTAGGAATTTCCATATCAGCTTTAGAACGATTTTATCTTGAATAAACCATTCTAGGTTTGCCCGTAATTTCTGATGGTGTATCGTATCGAAATAGCTTTTTAAATCATAATCGACTACTACCCGATACCCTTCTTTATAATACTGTTCTGCCTTTTGAATGGCCTGATGGGCATTTCTTCCTTTTCTAAAACCATAACTGTTGTCGGATAATTGTGGGTCGATAATCGGATCAATCACCTGGAGAATAGCTTGTTGTACCACTCTATCCAATACAGAAGGAATCCCTAATAATCTTTTGGTGCCATCTGATTTTGGAATGGATACTCTGCGCACTGGTTGTGGTTGATAAGAACCGTCTTTCAATTTCCTTATAAGATGAGGATAATATCTCTTCATGTGACCTTCCAGTTGATAGACGGTTAGACCATCTACACCTGGAGCTCCTTTGTTCTTACGAACTTTAATCATCGCTCTTTCTAAATTATCTTTATCTATAACTTTCTCGATAAGTGTGATACCATCTTGTTTTTCCATATCTATGCTACGTCCCTACGCACTCCTACATACTCTTTCGTTTCCAACTTATCCCTCTGTAGGTAGCCATCTCTTGGTCTTTACCTTGATGTTTTCTGCGATAGTGGTGACGTATTCACCTCCTGGTTTTCCCAAGATTATTATTGTTCAGCCCTTCAGAGAACAACGTTCTCCTACTATGGCGTCTGCTGACTTCTCACTATTCGTTATTACTACGAGCTTGCTCGCTAGTGAGACCTCCCCGGGTAAGAATGATAACCTTCCACTCATGTCACTGCCTCATTTACTGTAGAAGATTCGTGCAGTATTGGACTTTGCTTTGTTTAGCAAGCTCGTCCCTCTCCAGTCAGCCTTATATGAGGTTTCTGTTCGTCAGTGCGAGTGTTTGCGTCCGGCTTCCTTCAGATTCCACTTCACAATGGACACCCTTGCCATTCGCTAACAGTTCCTACTGCAAAGCCTGTTGTGGACTTTCACCACCAAGTTATCACCCATGCCGGGCGCACTAAAAAAAAGAGATGCGACTTTTGCCGCACCTCTTTTTGGATCTATATTTTTTAGTGTTGATAGTTGAATTTAGTTCATGCTTAACACTTCTGGAGGAAGAGGATTGCTTGTAGCCCTGTAAAGTATTCAATGCGAATTACATCGCTTTATCGCTTTAGCGATTAAGCGGTGTTTGAGGCTTGAAAGTTCTTAAGACATTAGGCTCAAGACGGTACCAGGGCTCTTACAAGCAAATCCGTCTATTCCGAAAGAATTTTTAGAAGCAGCCACACTATTTGACGAAGAGTCCTCTTTTTTATGTTCGAATGGTTAGTCTCATTCTATATAAAGAGACGTTTTCTTTTCTAAATAATTTTGAAAAATAGTAAAGACACTACAAATAGCCCAATAGATCAAAGCTACTAAAATATACATTGTCATGTAATCAAATTCTCTGCCACCAACAATTTTAGCTTGTTGGAAAATTTCTGGAACAGTTATCATTGCGGCCAGAGAAGTTCCTTTAATCAGATCAAGCAGCACGTTGCTCATTGGTGGCACGGCAATTCTCATTGCTTGAGGTATGATAACTTTTCGCATAATAAAAGGCCATTTCAATCCCAATGCATAGGCAGCTTCCCATTGTCCATGATCAACAGAATGCAATGAAGAACGAATGATTTCCGCACTATAGGCTGCAGAACTCAAACTAAAACCTATGATGGCAGCATTTACTGCTTCAAACTGAATTCCGATAAAGGGAAAACCAAAATACAATATAAACAAAAAAACTAACGTAGGCGTTCCACGCATAAAGGAGATATACGTACGTGCAATTATCCTTAAAATTTTACTATTCGACATACGCATAATGGCCAATAAGAACCCTAATACAGTTCCAAAAATCATACTGGCTAACGAAATACCTAAAGTATACCCTAAACCTTTTAAAATATAACCAACACTATCAAATGCTAAAGCAGGATCAAAAATATATTGCCACTGGATTTCAGACATATTCTGTCACCTACTTTCTATTCGCCTTCCTCTAATTCAATTTCAGGAAAATCATAATCAATTTGTTTTGATACGTCTTCGCCATCATAGAATTGTTTAGACAATTCTGTCAAAGTTCCATCAGCTTTCATTTCTTCTAAGGTCGTATTGACTTTATCGGTTAACAGATCATTCCCTTTTTTTATTGCATAGTTTGTTTCACTAGGGTTGTAAAAAATGTCATGAACTTTTACTGGGATTTCTGGCAAAGCAGCAACAGCCATTTTTTGTGAATAATAGTCATTCAATATCACATCCGTACGTCCATTCGCTACATCTTGCAAATATTGATCATTTGTTGCATTATCATAAATCACTTCTTCAGCTCCAAAGTGTCTGGCAACTTTCATGTAGCTTGTCGTAGCTGCTCCAGCTGCTTTTTTACCTTTTAAATCTTCTAACGTTTCAATACCCGAGTCATCTGATTCGCGTACAACCATTGCTCCAAAAGAATATTTATATGGAATTGTATAATTGTATTTATCTGCATTTTCTCCATTACGGTCTATGCCCATAGCAGCAATATCAATTGCGCCACTGTTAACAGAAGTCAGCATGCCGTCTACTCCCATTTCTGTAAAATCGACCTCTAAGTCTAATCGATTGGCAACTTCACGAATAATTTCTACTTCGTATCCTGTCAGCTTATCTGTTTCAGCCTCATGAAAAGAACTTGGATAAAGCGTTCCAGATGTAGCTACCTTTATTGCTCCTCGTTCTTCGATTTCGCTCCATGCTGTATCGGATGTATTTTTTGCTGAATCAGAAGATGATTCATTTGATCCACAAGCTGCTAAAGTCATTGATACAAAAGTTATTAATCCAAAACCCACTATTTTTTTCAACACATTACTATCCCCTTTTGTTGTCTTTTTAATTTCCTCAATTAGAATAACAATGCATAACTGTGTAGTCAAACTTCTCTTAAAAAAAGTATAATTTCTTTCATTACCTTTCTTACTTTCCACATCAAAACGTTGTTAAACTAACATTTCAAACGTTCGTTTAACAAACAATTTTGTTTTTATCTAAAATGAAACACCTGAATAAACTGTTATATTAATAATAGAATTTTGACAAAAACAAAACACCTCCTAGTTAAAGTGAGGTGTTTTATTTTTGCTTTTAAAAGATTGTTTACTGACCTACTGTGAGACTACTTCAAAAAAATTTCTCTAGAAATTTCAGCTCATCAAATGAGTCTATCTATTAACACTAAAAATGATAGCTTTTTTTAAGCTCTTAGTATTGTTGGTCGTAATCAATCAAGTTTGTAGGGAGTTTTTCTCCAGCTAAGTAAGCTTTTAGATTTTCTTCAAAGATAGTAAACAGTCTTTTTTTGAAATGTTCTGCGATTCCAGTAATATGAGGAGTAATTAAAACATCGTCCCTATTCCACAATTCACTTTCTTCTGTTAATGGTTCTGTTTCAAAGACATCTAAACCGGCAAAAGCCAATTTTCCACTATCAAGAGCGTTTACCAAATCATCTGTTTTGACTGTTGGTCCTCTTCCAACATTAATAAAAAGAGTTCCGTCTTTCATTTGTGAGAAAACAGCTTGGTTAAAGAAGTAATGAGTTTGATCCGTGTGCGGTAAAATGTTCACCACAATATCTGCTAGTTTTACTTGTTCTATTAACTCTGGTTGTCTAATTAACTGATCCATATAGTTTACGTCTCTTCCACTACGATTTACACCAATTGTCTTCATATTAAATGCTTTAGCTAAACGTCCAACTTCTATGCCAATTTTTCCGGTCCCAACGATCATAATGGTTTTACCATTCAATTCCATTAACTTATCGACTTGGTCCCATTTTTTTGTTTGTTGATCTTTTACAGCCTTTTGAATGCCTCTTGCATAAGCAAGCAATAGACCAAAGACTGATTCTGCGATTGGAATGCTGTGAATTCCACTTCCATTAGTTAGTAGTATTTGTTTTTCTTCAAGTTTCTTCAAATCAAGAAAATCAACACCAGCTGCTTTTCCTTGAGCCCATCTCAAAACAGGTTTATCATCTGCTAACAGCTCTTCTGTCCGTTGTCCTGTCCATCCATATATAATTTCAACAGACTCTAAAGAGACCTCTTTTTCGTCTGTTTCCCATCCTTTAATTAGGTCATAATCTGGAGCTAGGTCTTTTAAAGTTTCTATTTGTTCATTTGTTGTTTTTTGTATTAACCAGATACTTTTTTTTGTCATTCTTTCATCACCTTTCTATCATTTTCTATTATTATCTCATGCAAAAAAAAGATAGCAAAGAAATTCCCTTGTCTATCTTCATTTTCTGTTAATTTTATTGCGTTAAATGGTACAATAGATGAAAGATACAGCTTTAGAACGGGGTGTTTGAATGGATAAAGAGCATTTACTAACAACGAAATTGATTATTGATGGCCACTTTCATGATTTTCAACTCTATAGTGGAAAATTTTATTTGTGGATGAATCAAAAAGAATTGAATGTCTATGATTGGAATAAATGGATGAAACAACTCGTTGACGTTGATCGCCCCATTTACCTTGAACCTCAGCCTTCTGAGCAAATATCTGTGACTATTGAAGAATTAATTCCTTTTTTGGAGCGTACTATTTCTTTTAGTGAACCCATTTATGATTGTGCAATATTTAATCATATTTTATATTTTTCTGACGACAACGGTTTTTATCGTTATTCTTTAACAAAAAACAATGCGCAAAAAGAGCGGATATGGGATCAAGCTGTTTATTCTATTTCACTTTCTGCTAAAGGTAGAATGGCCTTATCTGCAGGAGAGTCTGGTCTTTTTGAATATCTACTTTCTTCTCATTACCTATATGACCAACTTGATCGTCAAAAAGCACCACGTATCTATCAACTAAATGCTCACTTTGCTTCTCAAGCCACCTGGAATCATCATGACCTTATTCAATATGGTAAAAGTCAGAGCAATCCAACTTATTTAACGCAATTTAACGAGCAGAAAGGTCAGCTACATATAGTCGATGTTTTACCTGTAACTCAGCTAAGTGGATCTTTGACTAGCCAGGTACAAGAATACTTGCTGCCTTTGTCTTTAAATCCACCTTCTATGAAAGATGGTTTACTTTTTTCTTTTGAAATGGATCACCAAAAAGTAAAAAAAGACTCTTTGTATCGATCTAAAACGATTCGTTTAGTAGTAAAGCCGCCAGCAGTTCTTGAACAGCAACAAGATTCAATTGACTTTTTGCTTGTAATGGCTGACTCTCCATCCTTTAAAGTTGTTTTACAAAATGATGTTTTACTAGAAATTCCGCATCACTCTATCCAGAAATTCAGAATTTATAATCGAACAAGGCATTACCGCAATCAATTACATGTTTTACAAAATAATTCCCTAATTTTGTATCTTTTCACAGAAATTAATCGCTGATCCATTTGGCTACTTCGAAAAATTCCTTGCCGAATGCAGCCATTTTAAAAAGAGCCCTTAGATTAGCTTAGGGCTCTTTGCTTTTACACTCTTTTTATTTTTTAAGCATCCAGTGGATTTTTACCTAAAAAAGCTTGCAACATCCAAATTGTTTTATCTACGCCAGATTTGTAGCCAATCAACAAATCTTGTGTTGAATCATCCCCTGCTTCTCCAGTAAGATTAATCCCTTTTTGCAATCTTTCGTCAATGATTTTATAATCTAAAATAGTTGAACTAACCATTTCTTCAGCCGTTTCTTTTCCGTCATACGGAGCTTCTTTAATAGTAGAGAATTCTAAAAACTCTCCTAGAGTTGCATAAGGTTTGCCACCAATTGCAATCAAACGTTCAGCTAATTCATCGAATTGCCCGGTTACTTCATCATAAAGTTCTTCAAATTTCTCATGTAAGGTAAAGAAATGAGGTCCTTTCACATAAAAATGATGTTGATACAATTTGATATTAAAGACACCATATGTTGCGACTAGTTCATTTAATAGTTCTTGTACTTCTGTTTGTTTTGCCATTAGTTCATTCCTCCTGTTTTTTAATTGTTTTATTTATCAACTTATATTTATTATAATCTAAGAAAGTTTTATAGTCTAGTAAATTGATTTAATTTGATAGAATTCTTTTATGCGTTAATCCAGTAAACAAATCTTACTTTTCAGCATTTTACAATAGAATGCTGTTAATTTGATAAGAAAAGAATTCCTAACATCGCATTTCATGATTATATGTGCTAGAATGGTTTAGCATATATAAAAGAATAGGGGTAACTAAATTAAATGATTACAGTAACTAATGTAAGTTTACAATTTTCAGATAGAAAATTGTTCGATGACGTAAATATAAAATTCATTCCCGGCAATTGTTATGGTCTCATTGGTGCAAATGGTGCAGGTAAGTCTACTTTCTTAAAAATACTAGCTGGTGAGATCCAACCTTCAACTGGTAATATTTCTATGGGTCCTGATGAACGCTTGACTACTTTAAGTCAAAATCACTATGGCTTTGAAGATCACACTGTTTTAGAAACAGTTATTATGGGGCATACGCGTTTATACGAAATTATGAAAGAAAAAGATGCTGTCTATATGAAAGCTGACTTCACTGATGCAGATGGTATTTTAGCTGCTGAACTAGAAGGCGAATTTGCTGAATTAGACGGTTGGGAAGCTGAACCTCAAGCAGCAGTTATGCTTCAAGGTTTAGGTATTACAGAAGATATGCTTGATAAAAAAATGAGCGAATTAACAGAAGGTTTGAAAGTTAAAGTCTTGTTAGCGCAAGCTTTATTTGGCAAACCAGATGTTCTTCTATTGGATGAGCCTACCAATGGTTTAGACAAACAATCCATCGAATGGTTAGAAGAATTCTTAATTGATTTCCCGAATACCGTTATTGTGGTTTCTCATGACCGTCACTTCTTAAACAAAGTTTGTACTCACATGGCTGACGTTGACTTTAGTAAAATCAAGTTATATGTTGGAAACTATGATTTCTGGTTAGAATCAAGCCAACTAGCTTCTAAATTACAAGGCAATGTAAATGCTAAAAAAGAAGAGCAAATCAAAGAACTACAAGCCTTTATTGCTCGATTCAGCGCAAATGCGTCTAAATCTAAACAAGCAACGTCTCGTAAAAAGATGTTAGAAAAAATTACGTTAGATGACATTCAACCTTCTTCTCGTCGTTATCCATTCGTTGGATTTACTCCTGATCGTGAAATCGGAAATGACTTGCTGCGTGTTGAAAATGTTTCTAAAACGATCGATGGCAAAAAAATATTAGATAATGTTACTTTCATTTTGAATAAAGACGATAAAGTGGCCTTTACCAGTAAGAATGATATTGCCATTACAGTTTTATTTAAAATATTGATGGGCGAAATGGAACCTGATACTGGTTCAGTCAAATGGGGAGTAACCACTTCTCAGTCTTATTTACCAAAAGATACAACTGACGAATTTGCCGATGAAAAATTAACTGTTGTGGATTGGTTACGTCAATTCGCTTCTGCTGAAGAAAATGACAATACCTTCTTACGTAGTTTCTTAGGTCGTATGTTATTCTCTGGAGAAGATGTTTTAAAAGAAGTATCTGTCCTTTCCGGTGGAGAAAAAGTTCGTTGTATGTTATCTAAAATGATGTTGAGCAAATCAAATGTTTTAGTAATGGACGACCCAACAAATCACTTGGACTTAGAATCTATTACAGCTTTAAATGATGGTTTAATTGCTTTCAAGGGTTCAATTTTATTTGGATCACATGACCACCAATTTATCCAAACTATCGCAAACCGTATTATTGAAATTTCTCCAAATGGAGTAGTAGACCGTGCTGAAACGACTTATGATGACTTCTTAGATAATAAGGCTGTTAAAGAACAAATTGCTGCTTTATATGCTGACTAATTAAAATTATGTAAAAAAAGGCTGTCATGATTCCATTTAAATGGAATCATGACAGCCTTTTTAGTTTCAATAGGTTTATTCAATACCTTTTATCTTTCTAGACATGAAACTATTACTCATCTACCATTACTTCACCCATCACTTTATTTCTGCCTTGGTTTTTGGCCATGTATAAACAGCGGTCTGCCAGTCGGTATAATTTCTTCATATCTTTATTTTGATCAGATGCTGCCAATCCAATTGAGACAGTTATCTTGATCCTCGTTCCATTTTCTAATAAAAATTCTTTATCGGCTACACTAGATCTAATATTATCGGCTATATTTTTTTGTTCAGCATAAGACAGATCATTTAAAATCAAACAAAATTCCTCGCCACCTACACGGTAAACGAGTTCATTATCATGAGCTCCAACTTTCAAGATTGTTGCCACTTGTCGCAAAATAAAATCTCCATTTGCATGACCGTAGCTATCATTGATCCATTTAAAATAATCAATATCAACCATCATTAACGCAGTTTTTGCGATTGTTTGATCTCCTTCAATTTTTCGCCATTTCTTATTGAACGCTCTCATATTATACAATCCGGTCAAAAAATCCATTTTTGCATGTTCTTTCTCATTTAAGTACAAAGAACGACTTTTTAGTAAATCTTCAATAAATACTGTTGCAAGAATACCTACAAGACTAGAGAGCACTAAAAAAATACTATAAATAAGGATATAGACTAAAAAACTATCGTATAAAACATATGAATTCAACGCAATAAGGACAACACAGATAGCATTGAGAATTAATAAAACAACATATTTATTGTTAAATTGTTTTACTAGCTTACGGCATACTAATGGCAATAGGAAGCCCAGAATGATATACATGATTGCCGTTCGAATCGATGCTGGATCGACTCCGAATGTCAAACGCAGTAGTGAAATCAGAATAGCTGTAGGAATAGCCACTTTTTGACCAACATAATAAACTAATAAGATTAATATAATTTGCCTCAGATCTATTATAGCTCCTTTAGGCAAATCAACTGCAAACAGCATCAATAAAAAACTTGTTAAACTAGCGAAACCAATCATTAATAGTTGTTGCTTCACGGTTAGTGTATAAACTTTTTTCTTTGGAATCAGTTTAACGAATATGTAAGATGCTGTACTAAGAATCGATATATTCGCAATGATGCTTAATAAAACAGATGTCAGCATAGCCAGCACCTCCAATCAATTAGTTAGTGTAAATAAATATAGATGAACCATCTCGTTTTCTGCTAGTGACGTTATTGCAGAGACTTTGAAGGTTTGCCAAAATGATACCCTTGTTGTAGAAATATACCTTGCTCATTAAACGTTTCACTTATTTGTTGATTTTCAATTCCTTCTATAACAAAATCAAGCTCATAATCTTCTGCAATTTTTTGCCACGCACCTAAGAAAAGATGCATTGTTTCTTCTTTCAAGTTTTTCTTATTGCATTTTACGATTGAGAATTTAATTTGCTTCAAATAGGAAGTATATTTCAAAACTTCATCTAATGAATTCTTTCCTGAACCTACATCGTCCAGTGCAATATCATATCCTTTTTCTTTGATTGAAGTAAAGATAGATTGCAAGCGTTGTTCGATTATTGAAGAATTCATATTTTCAATTGAAGCAACAAATAGCGGAACATCTTCTGTTATTTCGATAATCAATTGTTCAGCGTATGGTTGGAGTTTGGTAAAAAAAGCATGCGTTTCTGGATAAAATAATTGCTTTGGCGCAAAATTGATAGAAAATATTACTGTGGGAAATGACTGCACCAGTTGTTCCAATTCTTTTTGAAACCAGTTTAAATAAAGACTGTGTTCTTCTTTATTATAAATGATTTCCTCCATTCTCTGAGCTGGATAAAATGGGTTTGCCTCATTATTTCTTAATAAAATTTCATACCCAATAATTCGATTGTCTTGCATATCGACTTTAGGTTGGAAGTAAAGTTGAAACTCGTTCATTAAAAACCCTCCCTTAATACTACTACAATCGGTCATTTATGTATAAAAATAAGACCTGAGTAAATACTTTCTAGTATTAGGCTAACCATTCTTCGTCAAAAAATAAAATCAGCTGATTATACTTTTTTATATAAAAACACCTTCGACGTTTATACTGATTTCCAGTACACCCTCTCGAAGGCGCTTATGTTAGTTAGATTTTTGAAGAGTTTATCTTATTTTCTAGCTTTACGTACTTTTAATGTTTTTCCTTTAATCGTGCGCGTTTGCATCTCTTGTATCACTAAAGGACCTTTTCCATTTAAGATATCAATATACGTGACATTTTCTTGAATCGTAATGATTCCAATGTCATCCGCATTAATACCTGGAATTTTAGCAATGGTTCCTACAAAATCGACTGCACGCATTTTTTTCTTTTTACCACCATTAAAATAAACTTTAGTGATATCACGATTAAGTTCTTTTGAACGCACTTGTTTCAAAGGTGGACGTTCTTGTAATTTTTTTCCAAAAGAAGTTTTATGACTTTGAACTAATCGCGTAGTTGGCAAAGAAACTTCAATAACTGTTTGTCCAGCATAAGCTTTAACTTCATTCCACCATTTTTCTTCTTTAGGTGTAACAAGTGTTAACGCCATTCCAGTTTTTCCGGCTCTTCCTGTTCGTCCTGTACGATGCACAAAGCTTTCTTTTTCTACCGGCACGTCAAAGTTGACTACGTGTGTAACATTTTCAATATCGATTCCTCTTGCAGCAACATCTGTAGCTACTAAATAACGGAATCTTCCTTGTCTAAAGTCATCCATTACAGAAAAACGATCTTCTTGAACCATACCGCCATGAATTTTATCAATTGGCAAGCCTGCTTTGTTTAAGAATGTGTATAAGTTGTTGACAGCTTCTTGTGTATTACAAAAAATCATACATGAATCTGCGTTTTCCACAGTTAATAAATCAAGCAGTTGTTGTTCTTTCTTGTCTTCTTGTACCTTGACACTTGATTGAATAATTTTAGGTTTTGATAACTCAGTTGTCTCGATGACAATAGATTGTTTATCCTGTTTCATGTAAAAACTAGCTATACGCTCAATTTCTTTTGGCATAGTTGCTGAGAAAAGTAAGGTTTGACGTTCTGCAGGTAAAAAATTAATAATTGCTTCTACTTGGTCTGCGAAGCCCATATTTAACATTTCATCCGCTTCATCTAAGACTAAACAGTCAATTTTTTCTACTTTGAAAGTTCCTTTTTGCAAATGGTCTAATACACGACCAGGTGTACCTACAACAATATGGCTTTTTTGTTTTAATTCAGATTTTTGAGTATCGAATGAAGCTTTACCATATACTGCAGTAGCTTTCACTCTCTTTAGACGACCAATATTCATTAAATCTTCTTTTACTTGAATCGCTAGTTCTCTAGTTGGTACTAAAACAAGTACTTGAGGTTTGTTTTCTTCCCAATCAACGGTTTCGCATAACGGTACTCCATAACTAACGGTTTTCCCGCTTCCTGTTTGAGACTCTACAATGACATCTTTTCCTTCTAATGCTAATGGGATCACTTCTTCTTGAACTTTAGTGGGATGAAAATAGCGCAGGCTTGTTAGTGCTGTAACGATTTCATCACTGATTGCAAATTCTTTAAACGTTTTATTTTTATTCATAATAACCTCTTTCAATTGTCCATTTCTTTTAGTATAACAGCATATTCACAAAAATACCGCCATTGAAAGGATATTTTAATAAAAATGCCTAAATAACTAACAGACTGTTCAAACTTTGTCTTCTTTCATTTTTATTCAGTAATATAAGAAATGAATCAAACGTGTTATACTACTATACGAAATGAGTGAATCAGCTTTTTTTCATAAGTTAGTTCATTCCTATTATTGGAGGTATTATATTGAAAACTATTCTTGTATTGCATACTGGTGGAACCATCTCAATGAGTGAGGACCAAACAACTGGAAAAGTTTCTCCTAGTTCAGAAAACCCTTTGAAAAAACGGAGTCATTTATTTGATAAGTTGGCTAATATGATCGTAGAAGATTTTTTACATTTGCCCTCCCCACACATAACACCTAAAGAAATGCTCCTTATAAAAAACCGTATTGAAAAAGCCATCGCTAATCACGAAGCAGATGCTGTTGTGATTACTCATGGAACAGATACATTAGAAGAAACTGCTTATTTCTTAGATCTGACACTTAAAACGTCCATTCCAATCGTTGTAACAGGAGCTATGCGCTCAATCAACGAAATTGGTTCAGATGGATTATATAATTTTCAAAGTGCCATTTGGGTAGCTTTATCTGATGAAGCCAAAGAAAAAGGTGTCTTAGTCGTAATGAATGATGAAATTCATACTGCTCGTTATGTCACCAAAACACATACAAGTAATGTAGCTACATTCCGTACACCAACATTTGGTCCAATTGGGTTGATTTCAAAAAACGAGGTGCTATTTTTCCAAAAGTTAATTGAAGAAGACGTTTATTCTATCAACAATGTAGCTAAAAATGTCTATTTGCTTAAAGTGTATGCGGGTATGGATGGTACATTATTTGACGCTCTAAATCAACCAACAACTGACGGACTTGTTATTGAAGCATTAGGCGCTGGAAACTTGCCACCTACTGCTTTGCCTGCTCTTAAAAGTCTATTGGCCAATCATATCCCTGTAGTACTTGTATCGCGTTCGTTTAATGGTATTGCACAAGATGTTTATGATTACGTTGGTGGCGGAAAACGACTAAAAGAAGATGGCGTTATTTTTACAAATGGCCTATCCGGTCCGAAAGCTCGTATCAAATTACAAGTTGTATTGAGTCAAGATACTTTGACTCGTTCACTAGAAGACTATTTTTAATCTGATTCAAAAAAAACCGTTCATTTGATTAAATGAACGGTTTTTTTCAATGAATTTATTTAGACAATTTTTTTCCAAACGATGCTTGCTTCACAGTTCGTAATGTCTTCTGTCCCAATACGATGAGCAGTAATCACTTCATTGTCTTGCGTTTTTGTTAAGCTCATTTCACTGTGAATCAATTGGCCATAGTGAACTTCTTTTTCAAACTTGATCGTCATCGTTTCTATTTCATGAGTTGTAAGAAATTCAAAATCCAATGTATCGATAGCCCACTCAATGTATTTAGAGTTATTCACATGTCGATTGCTGTCAATATCAAGGTACCTAACAGGATAGTCTTTAGAAATTATGTTTTCTTCATCGACTTTTACAGGCTTTGGAGTACGGATTAGTTTTTTAGAAAATTCTGATTCATATGGTGCAACAATTTCAGCCGGTACGCGAGCCATTTTCCGTTCTTGTACATTCATTAATGCAAAGGTACTATTAACGGTCACGCATAAGTTGCCTTGGGTATCGTATACTTTAAACGTCCGATAACAAAACAGCTTATTGTAAGAAGTTGCCTGTGTCGTGATTTTGATTGATTCATAAAAAGCAGGCATACGCTCGACTTTAACTTCGTATTGAAGAATAATCCAAGCTAATCCTTTCTCAGCTAAAACTTCATCTCCTACACCTAAAATATAGCTTTGTTCACCGGATACATGCAGCATAATATTTAATAACATAGAAAGCGTCATTTTTTGAGTTGTATCACACTCGTAGTATTTAATTTGATGTTCTTTTTCATATATTTTTCCACTCATCCAAAATCCTCATTTCTTTATGACCTTTTCGCTTTAAGAATAGCATATATTTATTAAAAAATTCTGAAAAAATAGTTTGTTTTGCTTCTTTTAATCAGATAAAAAGGTCTAAGACAATTGTCTCAGACCTTTTCATCACATCTTTTTCAGTAATTTAGCTTGAGTTGAATACAACTGATAATACAAGCCTTTTTGAGCAATTAATTCATTGTGGCTGCCTGATTCTTGAATTTTTTTATCCGCAATATAAAAAATTCGCGAACTATTTTTAATAGTTGACAGTCTGTGGGCAATAATAAATGCCGTTCTACCTTCGAGTAAGCGGTCCAAACCTTCTTGCACTAATATTTCAGTTTGGGTATCAATACTGGACGTTGCTTCATCTAATATCAATACTTTTGGATCTGCTAACAGAGTACGTGCAAATGAAATCAATTGCCGTTGTCCGGCAGACAAGGTACTTCCACGTTCTTTAACAACTGTCCGGTAGCCATCTTTTAAACTGATAATAAAATCATGAGCTCGAACTATTTTTGCAGCTCGGATAATCTCTTCTTCCGTGGCATCTAATTTACCTAAACGAATGTTTTCCATAATGGTACCCGAAAAGATAAACGTATCTTGCAACATGATTCCAATTTCATTTCGTAAAGAGTTTAATGTTACTTTTCGAATGTCAATTCCGTCTACCAAAATCTCGCCTTCATCTACATCGTAAAAACGAGTCATTAAATTAATAATCGTCGATTTACCTGCACCAGTCGGACCTACTAATGCAATCGTCTCACCGGAGCGGACTTGGAAAGAAAGATCTTCAAAAATCGGCTGATCTTTTTTATATCCAAATGTCACATCATTAAAAACGACATATCCTTGTATAGGAGGCAATTCAAAAGCATTAGGAGCATCTTGTATCTCTGGTTCAATGTCTAAAACTTCAAAAATACGTTCCAAGTAAACCATACCGGTTACTAAACTGTTATAAAAATTACCAATATTGATCATTGGATTCCAAAAGTTATTAACATAACCAATAAAAGCTATTAAAACACCGGTAGAAACATCTATACCGACATCAAGATTACTTAAACCAACAAAATAAATAATCGCTATCGTGATTGCGGCGATATTTTGGATAAATGGAGCCAATAAAAATTGGATTTTTACTGCATGCATCCAAGAGGTTCGTTGGTCTTCACTAACTTCTGCAAAAATATTTCTATTCACATTTTCTCTTGTATAAGATTGAGTAACTTTTATTCCGGCTACACTTTCATGAATATAGGCATTCAAACTTGCTTGTTTGCTGCTGACCTCTTCATACGCTTTGCGTTGTTTATTTTGAATCACAATCGTTACAATAAATAAGATTGGCAATAAAATAAAGCTATAAAGTGTCAACCGAACATCCATGGCAAACATAATGGCTAACGTAACGACTAAACTCATTACGTCAGATAATACGTTTATTAACCCATTTGATAATAAATCACTCAATGAGTTAATGTAGTTTACAACACGCGTAACAATTTTCCCATGTGGACGACTGTCAAAAAATGAGAATGGCAGTTTTTGTAAATGAACGAAGATATCCGTACGCATATCTTTCAAAACATTCTGTCCTAATAAGGTTATATTTTTTATCCGGTATCTTGAAGACCATCCGCCAAATAACTGAGCTAATGAAAACAAAACAATAATCCACGTTAATTGTGTTGTGTCTTTATTTGGAATGCTTTCATCAATAATAATACTCGTAAAATAAGGGCCAATGACCAAAACAAAATTGGATACTAAAATCGCAAAAAAGAGTTTTAAAAACCCATTTTTGTAAGGTGCCAGATATTTCCCTACTCTTCTAATAAGATGAGCATTTTTTTGGTTATTCTTTTCTTCAATTGTTGAGTTAGTCTGCTCCATTCGTTTCCACCTCCTCTTCATCAGATTGACCTAATTGTTTCTGATAAATTCTATAGTAGTAACCTTTTTTATCTAATAAAGAAGCATGGTTCCCTCTTTCTATTATTTCACCTTTAGACATAATAATAATCTCATCAGCTGTTTTTACAGAAGATATTCGATTGGCAATAATAAACGTTGTTTTTTCTTTCATTAATTCGCCTAATCCTTGTTGGATCTTAACTTCTGTTTCCATATCCACAGCAGAAGTCGTATCATCTAAAATAAGAATAGAAGGGTCTTTCATTAAGCCTCTTGCTAAAGAAATCCTTTGCTTTTGTCCACCAGATAATCCACTGCCTCGCTCACCTAAATAAGTATTGTATTGATCAGGCATGCGCTGAATAAAGGGATCAGCATCTGCCACTCGTGCACTTTTTTGCACACTCTCAAGATCTGCTTCAGGGTTTCCAAATGAAATGTTTTTTTGGATTGAATCTGAAAATAGAAAGACATCTTGCATAACAATAGCAATGTGACTTCTTAGTTCCCTTACATTCCATTTTTTTGCATCAATTCCATCGATTAAAACTTTTCCTTCCGTTGGATCAAAGAAACGTGAAATCAAATTAACCAAAGTCGATTTTCCTGACCCCGTTTCTCCTAAGATTCCAATAGTCATACCAGGCTTAGCTTTCAATGAAATATGGCTTAAGATAGGCGTTTCAGGATCATCCTCAAATGAGAATGATACGTCTTGAAATTCAACAATTCCTTGAATGGTTTTTACTGATTCTTTTTCTTCAATTGGAATCATCGGTTTAGCAGCTAACAATTCTCTAATTTTATAAGAAGACGCAATGAACCGTTGCAAATCGTTTACATACCAACCAACGTTACGCATCGGTAAGTTTAACATCCAGATAAAGCCATTAAAAGTGACTAAATCTCCTAAACTCATTGAACCGTCGATGACTAGAAATCCACCATAACCTACCGTAATAACCGATAAAAATCCAGCTAGCGTTTCTAAAGGGGGCAAATAGGTTCTTGTGACATTGGCAGAATCCATATTGCGTTGTTTGTAGTCATCATTGAATTTATCAAATTTTTCTTTTTCATAATCTTCTATAGCAAAAGCTTTGATAACCTTATTTCCACTTACGTTCTCTTCAACCATTGAATTTAATCTCGAAAAACTTTCACGGATTTCATAGTAAACAGCATTTGCTTTGCCGGATAACAAGACAGTTAATAATCCGATAAACGGTGTAACAATCAACAAAGCTAACATTAAACGCCATTCTATAAATCCCATCACTAAAATAGCTGATACTAATAACAACAGATTGTCTAAGACATTATACGATAGCCATGAAATCGCATGTCGAATAGCATCTGTATCGCCAGACATACGAGCCATAATGTCTCCTACTCGTGTATTGTTAAAAAAAGCAAAATCTAATTCTTGAAGTTTTTTATACATACTTTCTCTCATTTGGTAGATAGCATCTTGACCTATTTGTTCGAACATAATTTGGTACACATATCTCAATACCGTCCTTAATATGGTTGCTCCTATCATTAAGGCTAACAAAGGGATAAGCAAATTTTTCTGCTCATCAACAATTACTCTATCAACGATTTCACCACCAATCAGCGGTGAAACAACATTTAATAACGCAACTATAATGACCATGATGGTTCCCACCAGAGTCTTCACCTTATTTGATTTGATATATTGTGAAACCCATTTTATGCTACTCATACAACAATGCCTCCTTATCTTACATTTAAAATTTGTTTGGCTATTCATTAAAACATAGTCGCTTCAACTAGTTTTATTTCTTCCATTCTTTTGGATAGTCCTATCTAAACTGTTAATTTTAATCTCCTATACAGTATATTTGATTCATAAAATGAATACACGTATTCTGCTCATGATCCTAGTTCTTCCATAAAAATCTCATTTAAAATTTATACCGTTTTTAATGTTCAACTATCTAAAAAAAGATGGGTATGGAACAAAATGTCCAAGGCCCATCTTTTTTATTACTATTAAGTTCGTGTTCCTAATCCTTAGAGTAACTTGGTTTCTTTTTTATTGGGAAAAATGTTTTTTCACGAATATCAAAATACTGCTCTTTAAATGGATGATTTGAATCTGCATTCCAAGGTTTCGCATGTCCGCAGAAATGAATAACTGCTGGATTTTCTCTTGCTTCATCCCATTTTAATTGACCTTGAATTGTTGGATGTTCTACTTCTTGCAACATCATATAGGTTTGTGCATTCCAACGTGGATCAAGTTCTAACCATCTATCATGTAAGATAGCATTTAATGCATCTTGATCATGAAATCTTAATTTTTCAGGGTTATTTTCAATGAAAGCTAAAACTTGTTCGGTTATTTTCTCTTCACGCCATTTTTCTAAATCCATTACCATAAGGCCTGAATTAAAGTAAAGATCCGTTTCGCTTTCAATGCCCATCTTTTCTAGACGGTTATGGAATCCAGCATCTTCAACGGCACCAAGCAATTTATCACCTAAATCCACTTCCCAAAGGCCTTCAATATCTTCTAAAGAAATCATATCACAATCCATATAAATGGCACGTTTAGTTTCCTTTAATAGATTCGGAATTGAAATACGGTAGTAAGCCGTTTGTGGGATACGGTCACTCTCTACTGCGCCTGCGAACTCGGTAGGATCAATTGTGACATAACTGATTCTTGCATCGTACTCTCCCACTGTACGATTTAATAAAAATTTTGAATGGAGTGAAATATTGTCATCAATTACATAAAAATGAAAAGTTGTATGTGTTTGTTTTGTTGTTAAAAGTGAGCGAAACAGCGTTGCCAAGTGTGGAACAAACGCTTCATTGCTCGACGATACAATTGAGATACTTCTTTGTTCAACCATTGGTAATTCCTCCTTAAATTTGCTGTTGTTCTTATCCTAACTCATCCAAAATAAGAAAAGGTAAGATATCCTTTTATTTAGAAGGACATTCCTTCTAATCCTTTAAGATTTCTAGTTGACTGCATCCTTCTTTGATACTTCATCACTAAAAGGAGTTTTGCTTAATTCTGCCAAATATTTCTCGGCATAAGGATGGTACTCATCTGAGTTCCATGGTTTATCATGTCCAGTAAAGTGAATAATAGATGGTTGGCGAATCGCTTCTTTGTATGACTTTGCATATTCCTCATTTGGGGGTTGGTGTCTTTCAAATACTAAAGAAGTTTGCACATTCCATTTTGGATGAAGTCCGTACCACTTCTCGTAAAGCGTTCCATTTAAGGCATCTTGATCATGATAGATGATTTTATCCATCTGTTTTTCAAGAAACGATAACGTTTTTTCAGTAATTTGCGCTTTGCGCCAGTTGTCTAAATCAATCAACAGTAAGCCTGAATTAAAATAATAATCCTCTGTTTCGATACCTAACCTAGGATGAACGACCGCTTGTCCAGGATCAATAACGGCACCTACTACTTTATCTCCTATGTCCGTTTCATACAGTTTAGAAATATCCTCTAGTACTAAGACATCGCTGTCGATATACACTACTTTTTCATAGTTTTTATCTTTTAACAAATCTGGTAACGATATTCTATAGTACGCTGTTTGTGTGATATGATCACTTTCCATTACATCCGCATACAATTCTGAATCGACTTCCAAATAGTCAATTGTAGCAGTATGATTGGAAATAACTTTTGCTAATTTTTTTTTGCTGTCTGCTGAAATATGATCATCAATAATGTAAAAAGCTACATCATAAGCACTAGACAGATGATCTAAAATTGTTTTTAGGGTCACACTTAGGTAAGGGGCGTAATTATTATCTGCCGCACTTACAATTGGAATAAGCTTTCTTTCTCCCATTTCAAACCATCCTTTCTATCTTTTGTTAAAAAATAATTAAAATTTAATTAAGATTTGAATTATCTCTATACAAAATTCTACCTCTTTATTTTATTTTTTTCAAACGATACGCCTTGATATAACAGCATTTACTTTAAAAAGAAAAGAAAAACGCTACTTTTCAAGCACTTAAACCTCATACCCACTTGCTTACACTCCTTATAGTTAAATGAATTATAGACTTTAGACCCATAGAATTTTTTTGAAATTCATGTATACTAAAAATGAAATCAAAAACAACTAAAAGGACTCATATTGATTAAAAATCGAAAATAGAGGTAGTTTAACTAACTTTTTTTGATGACTAAAAAGTAAAGAGATGAAGGTCTTATAATGAAAATTTATCTTATGTTAACTGATACAAATACCGTTCTGTCTAAAACGATTAAATTATATACAAAAGCAACTTATAATCATGCTTCTATTGCACTGGAACCTACTTTGCTAAAACCCTATAGTTTTGGTCGCAAATATACACATAATCCCTTTTTAGGCGGCTTTATAGAAGAAGATTTAACTCGTCCCTATTTTTTAAGAGCTCAATGCGCTATTTATTGTTGCGAAATTTCTGAACAGCAATATGAATCACTCGTTGAACTGCTCTCTTTTTATAATCAAACTAAAGACATTTATCGTTATAATTTAATTGGCCTAATCACTTTAGCTTTGAATATTGATTTTGATCGAAGAGATTCTTTCTTTTGTTCACAATTTGTCGCATCCGTTCTCAGTGAAAGTGGTATTTATACATTTGAAAAAGAACCTCATTTTATTACCCCTGAAGATTTAAGCCAAGTCCCCATATTTGTACCTATTTATGCTGGCTCTTTGTTGGGCTATTTACAGACAGTTGCTCAAGAACAATCTAAACCGCAATTATTATTATCATAAAATAGTGTGGATGCTTCAATAAATTCTTATGAACTAGCCGGATTTTCTTGTAAGAGCCCTGGTACCGTCTTAAGCCTAAAGATTTAAGATTTTTCAAGCCTCAAACACAGCCTAATCGCTAAAGCGTTAAAGCTGTGTCATTCTCATTGAATACCTCACCAGGCTATAAGCAATCCTATTCCTCCAGAATGTTAAGCAGGAACTAAATTCATTTATCCACACTAAAAAGTATAGAGCCAAAAGAAGCTGTGTAGCTTCTTTTGGCTCTAACTGTTATTTATATAAATCATCTCCATCAAAGGATCGTTGCTTCTCTTTTTACATTTTGATCGCAGCTTGGCTACCTTCTGATGATTTTGTTACTTCAATATGGACCGGTATCCTTGTTTTTAATTCCTCAACATGAGAAATAATACCTACTAATCGACCTCTTTGATTTAATTCAAACAATGTTTCAATAGCGCTATCTAATGACTCTGCATCTAACGTCCCAAAACCTTCATCAATAAATAATGTATCCACACTAACTCCGCCACTGTGATTTTGAATAACATCACTCAATCCTAAAGCAAGTGCGAGAGAGGCTTTGAAACTTTCTCCGCCAGACAATGTCTTCACACTTCTTTTCATACCCGTGTAATTATCAAATACATCTAGATCTAAGCCTTTTGGACCTGCCCCTTTTGTTTTTTCTTTATTTCGAATAAGCACATACCGATCAATGGTCATTTGAGTAAATCGTGTATTGGCTGCTTCTATGATTTCTTCAAAATAAATACCCAGAACATAGCGTTCAAAAGAAATATAATCGGTTTCTTTTGAGCCATTAGCCATTTCTGACAATTCCTTGTACATTAAATATTCTTCTTGTTGTCCTTTTTTCGCATGATAGTTGAATTGAATTTGTGAAAGAATGGATTGGACCGTTTTTTCCGTTCCAATTAACTCACGCAGTTGTTCTTTAAATGCAGTGCTTTCTAATTCTATTGCTTGATTCTTTGTTTGATAGGTTTCAATCGATTGTTCGGCTCCTTCTTTAGCAAGATTCCCTTTTTTCTCTAACATACTGGTTTGATTCGTCCACATTTTCTTATCAAAAGCTGCTATTTCATCGATCAACTGCAGCTTAGCTTCTTTTCCCACTAAATATTTTTCAAAACTCTCATCCAATTGACTTTCACTTAACTTCTGAGCAAAGACTTCTTTTACATCTGTCTCACGTTCCATTAATGTACTCAATTGTTTTTCATAAGCTTTTGTACTCGTCTGGTACTGTGTTTGCGCTTTTTCTAATCTAACTTTCTTTTCTTGTGCCTCGCTGTATTCTTCTTCTATACGAGTGATTTCATTTATTTTTTCACTAATTTCTATTTGTATAGCCGATAGGTCCGTTAGCGTTAACTTCGTTTGCAACGTATCGATTTCTATCTTCAATTCAATGATACGCTTTGTATTGTATTGAACAGCCGATGCAAGTTGTTGCATTTTTGCTTCATTTTCACTTACTTGTCGTGCTGTATCACGTTTTTCCTTTTCAGCCTGCTCTTCTTTAGCAATATTTTTTTGCAAAGCTTTTAGTTCTCCGGTCAATTTCTCTTGCTTCATAGTTTCTTCAGATATCCGTTGTTCAATTTTGCTTTGTTCATCCTGTAATGCAGTAGACTGAATACCCAATTGCTTTTCATTTGATTGAATGGCTTCACTCAATCCTTGCAGTTCAATGGAAATCCGGTCAAATTGCTTACCAATTTCATTTTTATTTGCTTCTAATTCTTCCAGGATTTCTTTTGAAACCGTATCTTGACCCAGTTTTGCAGGAGAAGGATGATGGAGCGAACCGCAAACAGAACAGGCTTGTTCTTTTTTTAATTCACTAGCTAGTATCCCAGCAATATTTCGGTTATAGATTAGTCGTTGTTCTTGATAATGGCTTTCTACTTGCTTAAATTTAGATTCTATTTCATGAAATTCTTTTTGTTTAGCAGCTCTTTTTGTTAAATAACCACTGAACACTAGTAAAACTTCTTGCTGCCTTTTTGTTTCATGTTGGTCTTGTTGAAGTTTGCTTGTCTCACGTTGCTTTTCCATGATGCTGGTTTTAGCTTGTTGGATTTCTTGCAATGTGCGCTCTTGTTTCTCCAACTGTTCTTTACCAATAAAGACTTGATTTTCCAACTGTTTGATAGCTTGTTGTTTCGCATCATTTTCTTGCTCCAGCTCACCAATAGCCTTTTCTTTAGTAGTTTTTTCGCTGAGTTGTTTTTCTTGCTCCTTCAAGCTTATTAACGCTTCTCGCTTATTCGGCAATTCTTTGTAGGCAACTTGTAAACTGTGATACATTTTTTCTGTTTCTAGTAAACACTCTGCTGTTTCAGTCAGCTGTTTTTGTTCTTTGGTTAGTTCTAGTTCAATAGCTTGTTTTTCATTAGCGATGCGTTCTACTTGTTGTTTGGTTTCAAAACATTCTTCAGCTTGTTTAGCTAACGATAGTCCCAAACGTTTCGCCTCAATGAGTTCTGCATTGCTTCCCAAAATTTCTTTTTCTTCTTCAAGAATTTCTAAAGCTACTAGCAAATCAATCTTTCGCTGATTATTATGAGACAACGTGTCTAATGTTGCTAATTCTTTTTCAAGTAACTGAATCTTTGCTTTGTAACTTTCAACTAATCGAGTCAATTCTTCCATGATGGTTGGGATGTCATATAAAAGGATAGCTTCTCTGAGTATTTCATTGCTATTTTCAGGAATCATTCCGACAAATTGTTGCAAAGTACTTTCACTTTGATCCATTCCTTGTTTTAAATTACTGGCTTTATCTTTTAATAAGGATTGCAAGTCTTTGATCGTATCCGTTTGGAAAATATTCCGAAAAATCTTTTCTTTATCGGCACTGTTGGATTCCAACATCTTTTTAAACTCACCTTGAGGCAACATAACAATTTGTTTAAATTGCTCATACGATAAAGAAAGCAATTCTTGGATTTCTTTATTGGCTTCACTAATTTTAGTCGTAACCGTTCCATTGTGATGAAATTCAACCTCTGAGGACCATTTTTTTAATTTCCCATTTTTTCCGGGTCCAATTTGAACGGGACTTCTTTTTATGAAATAATTTCTGCCCGCTATTTCAAACTCTAGCTCGACAAAACACAACACCTCATCTGAAGCAAATTGCGATTTAAAGGAATCTTTCCCCCGACTTGTACCACTGGCATCATCGTATAAAGCATAGGCAATCGCATCAAAGATTGTGGTCTTTCCTGCTCCCGTGGGTCCACTCACAAGAAAAAGGGTTTGTTGCTGAAATTGAGTAAAATCAATCACGACTTTTTCTTTGTAAGGGCCAAAAGCATTCATCACTAATTTTAAAGGTCTCATCTTATTCGCCTCTTTCCATTTGATGCAACAGACTGTCAATAATCTCTTTTCGTTCAGTCGTCAATTCTTTTTCTTTGTAATGAGCGTAAAAGTCCGCAAAAATATCTTGGATTGATAATTTTTTCAATTGTTCTTGATGCATAGCTGAAGAACTTTCTTCGCGTTCTTTCTTAGCCGTATACTCCAGACCCATGGCATTTGGATAACGACGACGCAATTGATTCATTGCATCCATAACAAAATTTTCGTCTAGTAGTTCAAAAAAGACATAGTCCTCAGATTTCTGTTCCATTATGTTGTCAAACAACCCTTTTATGACTCTCATATCTCTTTTAGGCTGGATATAAATGGGTTCGATTTCAACATGATTTTTTTCTAACGTCACTAAAGATAGTTGTTTTTTATGGACAGCTTCTGATTTTGAATATTTCATTATCGACCCACTGTAACGTATCCGGTCGTGTTTTACTTTTTGAGCTTTATGCAAATGTCCCAATGCAACATAATCAAATGCCTCAAATAATTCAACACTAACATATTCGGCTGTTCCAATACTAAGCGGCCTTTCTGAGTCGGTTGTTTCAGAAGTATCATTGCTCAAATTAATGACGTATCCATGTGCAATTAAAACATTGATTTCTGTTGGATCCATTTCTTTTTTTATGGCTTCAATCTGCACTCTAGCAGCATCTTCTAAACTTTTAATGGACTCATCTTGTAGCAGTTCCCGAATATAGGCATAGTCTGCGAAAGGCATTAAATAAAAATTGACTCCTTTAATGGTTACTTTTCGTGTCTTTTCTTTTACGGTTCCTTCAATGTATAACTGATTGGTCGCTAATAAATCCGCCCCATATTCTACCCGTTCATTGCTATCATGGTTACCTGCTATCACCAATACGGGGACGTTAACTTCTTGAACCAGTCTTGTCAATACCTTATTGGCTAAGGCAACAGCCTCTTTTGACGGCATGGCCCGGTCATATAAATCTCCAGCCATAATCACAGCATCTACTTTTACTGTTTTTAATTTTTCTATGAGTTGATCAAGAAAATAGTCTTGGTCTTCTAACATCGACAGTTCATTGACAATTTTCCCAATGTGCCAGTCTGCTGTATGTAATAATCGCATAAGTACTCTCCTTTATAATCCTCTATTGCTTCTAGTATACTACGAATAATTCGTTGAAAACACCAACTGTTGAAACTAAAACCAACTCTCTTTTTAATTGTTTTATTTGCTAGCTAAAAAAACATTCCAACTTATGCTATGCTTGTATTAATCAATTGATAGGAATGAGGTAAGATCATGCAAACAAATTTTGACTTATACGAACATCAAGCTCAATACTATGAAACAGACCAGATGGGAATCATCCACCATTCAAATTATATTCGGTGGTTTGAAGAAGCCAGAACCAATTTATTGGATCAATTGGGTTTTGGTTATGATCAAATGGAAAAACTGGGGATTATCATTCCTGTTTTAGCAATCACGTGTACGTATAAATCGATGGTTTACTACAATGACCGTGTCTTCATTATTCCTAAGATTGAAGAGTTTAACGGTATTCGTTTGACTATTTCCTATAGGATAATAGATAAAGCTACCGGTGTATTGCGAACTACTGGGGAAAGTAAACATTGCTTCTTAGATAAAACTAATCGTCCTATTTCATTGAAAAAAGAACAGACAAAAATGTATGATTTATTCAACGATTATTTGGGAATCGATTTATCAAAATAAGTTTCAGCAATTAGTAAAAACCAAAAAGACAAAGTAAGCTGTCTTTTTGGTTTATTTTTTATCAGTCAGTTATTTCAGTAATTAGTTTTTGAACAGGTATGTCAAACGACTCAATTGGAAATCCAGCGGTTAGTTGTTTCGAATAAATAAGAGCAGCTGTGTGGTTAGGAAAGTCGGTTAAAAAGCGATCATAATACCCTCCACCAAACCCGATTCGAAAACCTTTCGTATCAAAAACCAACCCGGGTACCAATACTAAATCAATTTCTGTTTTACTCACTTCTTTTGTCTCTTGAGTTTTAGGTTCGATGAGGTTATAGAAGCCTTTTTCTAGTTGTTCTAAACTAGTGAAATCATAAAATATCATTGCCTTAGTTTGTGGAACACACTTTGGTGCACAAACAATTTTTCCTTCTTGCCATGCTCGTTCAATAACACCTAACGTATTCCATTCAAATCCTTGAGAAAGTGTGACCCCAACACGCTTGGCTGCTTTCCACTCCTCGGATTTAAATAAGTTTTCTTCTAACTTTTTTTCAATAGCCACTTTTTCTTCCGAAGAAATATTTTTCAAGAAAGAAATCATCTTCTGACGCAAAAAAGGTTTAGTCATTTCTTCTGTCATTGGTTGTCCTTCTTTTCCCAGTCTTAAAGCTTTATTGGCTTGATGATTTGTATAGCAGACTGATTTTTTGATAAACGTTCGTTGCGAGAATTGTCCCTTTTTCTAGCAACAGGTCAGCTTTTAGGTTTAAAGCTTCTTTTTTTTGCCTATTTTTCATCGAAGCTGTATTGATGTAAACACTCAAACTAGCACCTTCTAAAGCAGCTTTACAAAAAACAATGCCCGTTCCCGCATCCGCAATCAACATTTTATTGCCTATTTTTGACATCTGTTCCAGCAGTTCAATTGCTCTTAAGGCCTTTTCCATTATTTCAATTGGGACAACTGAAGCGCCTACTAAAGCTTCTTCTATGACTTTTTCTTTGTAGTTTATTTCAGCTGGTGTTGATTTAGGCAGCTTATACGCTTGTGCTAAAGGATAAAAAGCATCTGCGTCTTTTTGAATTAACCCTTCCAAGCACCATTTTATTTGTTCTAGCTCTTCAACAATCGTCTCAACTTCCGATTCAACCGCTTGATATTTTTTCTTTCCCAGTGTGAAATTTCCAACCATACTACCTAAAGAGGAGCCTAATGCAGCCACTAATGCTGCGGCACCACCTGCTCCAGGAGTAGATTGTTTTGCGGATAAATCTGTTAAAAACTGCTCAATGGTTTGTTCTTTCATTGTCTTAACCTTCTTTCTTTAATCTATAAAGAAATTAAAATAATCCAATAACTCTTCCATCAGCCAGAACATCAATAGATTCGGCTGCTGGTACTTTAGGTAACCCTGGCATCGTCATGATATCTCCAGTTAAAACTACAATAAACCCTGCCCCAGCTGATACTTTTACTTTTTTTATTGTAACGGTAAAATCTTCTGGACGGCCTAATTTATTTTTATCATCTGAAAACGAATATTGCGTTTTCGCCATACAGATAGGCATATTCCCAAATCCAAGCGCTTCTAAATTGGCGATTTCTTTTTTCACTCCAGGTGCTAATACGATTCCTTCGCCACCATACACTTTTTGTACAACTTTAGTCATTTTATCCACTAATGAATCCTCTAATTCATACGCGTAAGTTAACGTGCTCTCTTGATCTGCTAGCTCGACAACTGCTCTAGCTAAATCTTGTCCGCCATTCCCGCCATTTTCCCAGACATCTGATAAAACGACCCGAACACCCATCGCTAGGCACTTTTCTTCTACTAAAGCTAATTCTTCAGCCGTATCTGTGGGGAACTTATTAATGGCTACAACAGTTGGCATTCCAAATACCGTTTGCATATTTTCAATATGCTTTATTAAGTTAGGCAACCCTTCTTCAAGAGCTAAAAGGTTCTCTTTCTTCAGTTCTTTTTTAGCCATCCCACCATGCATTTTCAATGCTCTAATTGTTGCGACAACAACGACTGCTGAGGGTTCCAATCCCGATAACCGGCATTTGATATCCATAAATTTTTCTGCCCCTAAGTCGGCACCAAAGCCGGCTTCAGTTACAACGTAGTCCGCGTATTTCAAAGCTAATTTAGTTGCTTTAATGCTATTGCAACCATGTGCTATGTTAGCAAATGGACCGCCATGAATAAAAGCAGGAGTATGTTCCAAAGTCTGAACTAAATTTGGTTTCAACGCATCTTTCAGTAAGGCTGCCATCGCCCCATGTGCCTTTAAGTCTCCGGCTGTAACGGGTTGCCCAGCAACGGTGTACCCTACAATAATTTTTTTCAACTTCTCTTTCATTTCATCCATATTCATAGACAAACATAAGATAGCCATAATTTCAGAAGCTACGGTAATATCAAATCCATCTTCGCGTGGAACACCATTTGTTTTGCCGTTTAAACCATCAACAATATAACGCAATTGACGATCATTCATGTCTACTACTCGCTTCCACGTAATGTTTCGTGTATCAATAGTTAAAGTATTTCCGTGATGAATATGATTATCTAACATAGCAGCTAACAAATTGTTTGCTGCACTAATCGCATGGAAATCACCTGTAAAATGCAGATTTAAGTCTTCCATCGGTACTACTTGAGCATATCCACCACCAGCTGCACCACCTTTCATACCAAATACTGGCCCTAATGAAGGTTCTCTTAAAGCAATGGCTGCTTTCTTACCTATTTTTTGAAGTCCATCTCCCAATCCCGCTACCGTAGTTGTTTTGCCTTCTCCAGCAGGTGTAGGCGTGATGGCCGTTACAAGAATCAATTTCCCGTCTTTTCTAGTATCCAAATCTGTAATTTCTGTTTCATTGATTTTAGCTTTGTATTTACCATATTGTTCAATAGCCTCATCATTAATGCCTAACTTTTTAGCTATCGCTACTATTGGTTCCATTTCAGCTTCTTGTGCAATCATGACATCTGTTTTATAGTCCAATTATATCCCTCCACTTTGTTTCAACTCAAATAATACTTACCCTTATATTACCATTTTTCTCGGTTGATTTTGTAGATTTATTCAAGTTGTTATTGAACATCCTTTTTTCTATAAAAAAGAGACGTTTTGCTTAAAAATAAGCTTAAACGCCTCTTCTTTACTTGCTTTTAATTTGTCTTTTTCAGAATATGTTTGTGGTAAATTTTATCCATGATAACTGCAATAGCGTTGTCGCCTGAAACATTTGCAGCTGTACCAAAACTATCTTGTGTCAAATAAAGTGTGATTAAAAGATTTCCCAGTACACCAGTCGGATCGATGCCAACCATCGTCATAAAAGGTAAAGCACTCATAATTCCCCCACCTGGTGCACCTGGTGCAGCCACCATTGCTACACCCAACATAGCAATAAAACCGGCCATCATTCCAAAGTGTACGGGCATATTGTACATCAACAATACTGCTGTCACGCATGAAACGACTGTCACAATACTTCCCAACAAATGGATGGTCGCACATAAAGGGATAATAAATTCACGAATTTGAGTGGATACCCCATTCTTTTTAGCAATCTCTAAGTTAACAGGGATAGTAGCCGCAGAGGATTGCGTTCCAACAGCCGTTACATAGCCTGGAATTTGATTTTTGATTAATGTGAACGGATTTTTCTTTGTATAGATTCCTGCAATAATAAAAAAGAGGGAAACAAGAATAAGCTGCACACTAATCACAACAATAAATACTTTCCAAAAAATTGCAAGTATTGAAAAAACACTTCCTGTATAACTCAAGTTGACAAAATTACCAAATATAAAAATAGGCAATCCTGGAATTATCAGTGAATTAAGTAATTTAGTAATGATTAGACTAAATTCACTAAAAAAGTTGTACATTGTTTCTCCTTTACCTTGACCTTTTAGCCAAGAAATACAAATGCCAAACATAAAAGAAAAAACAATAGCAGAAGTAACATCCATTAGGGGTTCTAAAGGAATTGAAAATAACGGTTCAAGACTTGCCTGCTCACCAATAACGGCTTTGCTTAAACTAGCATCTATAAACAAAGGAAATATATTAAACGCAACAACGTAAGCAATAACTCCAGCAATCAATGTTGACGAATAGGACATCAATGTGGTGATTCCCAGTAGCTTTCCAGCTCCTTGTGTCAAATCGGCAATCCCGATCACTACGAATCCAACAATCATTAATGGAATAATAAAACTTAGCAAACTGCTAAATAGAGCGGAAATCGTAACGGGTATCTCAATAATAAAATCTGGTAAAAAAGTCAACTGACCAAAAATAATACCTAAAACAATTGCTATTAGTAATTTGGTTACTAATCCTAATTTAATTTTTTTCATTTTTTCTCACTCCTTATATATAAAGAAAAATCTATCTTTTTAATAAATTCTTCCTTAACTATCCTAACACACTTTTTTATTTCTAACCATTTTTTAATCAAAAAAAAAGTGGTTAGTTGATTTGAAAATTATTCAACAAAAAAAAGGTCTGTAACTATTGGTGTTGATAAATGCATTGAAATAATTAGCTGGAATTTCTGGAGGAATAGGGTTGCTTGTAGCCGTGTAAAGGATTCAATGCGAATTACCGAGCGTTGACGCTTCAGCGATTACGTTTGGTTTGAAGCTTAAAAGTTTTAAGATTATGGTCTTTAAGCTTAAAATGCTCCCATGGCTTCACAAGTTACCCCGTCTATTCCACAAAAAAAAATAGCTGGCACAGATTCGGAACAATCCCGAACATCTGCCAGCTAATTCATTATTGATACTCTCTTTATTAGTATTGATTTATTTATTCTTCTTTCAGTATTCCATCTTCAATGCGGTAAACTCGGTCACAATATTTCAACATGCGTTTATCATGTGTAACCATGATGGCTGCTTTGTTACGCGATTTCACTTCTTTTGAAATCAATTGTACCACTTCATGTGCACGTGCTGTATCTAAATTAGCTGTTGGTTCATCTGCTAAAATAATATCTGGATTATTTACAAATGAACGAGCAATAGCGACACGTTGTCTTTCACCACCAGATAGTTCATTAGGATATTTTTTAAGTTTCATACCTAATCCCAAATCTTCTAATAATTCAGTGGCTATTTTTTTCATTTCTTCAGTGATAGCGCCTTTCATTTTTACGACTACCAACAGTTGATCTAATACTGTCAAATACGGTATCAAGTTCGCTGTTTGCAAGATGAATCCAATTTGTTCCAAACGTACATGTGCTAATTCTTTTTCATTTAAAGATGAAATAGCTTTATCTTTAATAAATACTTCTCCATCAGTTGGCTTCAATAAAGCTCCAGCAATAGATAAAAAAGTGCTTTTTCCTGAACCAGATGGCCCAATAATAGCCACGAATTCTCCTTTATCTACCGTCAGAGAAACCTGATCCAAAGCGATTGTTTCTCTTTCGCTATCTTTATAGCGTTTAGTTACATTTTCCAATTGAATACTAGCCATTATTCCACCCTCCCTAATGCTATTAGCGGATCGATTTTTGAAATTTTCATGACAGAAAATAACGAACTTAAAACACTTATTATTAGTAACACAATACTATAGATCACAACCATTGGAAGTTGCAAATTAAATGGCATTCCTTCAGGTAGTACTGCAGCCGTTAAATAGGTCAATCCAATTCCTACTAAAATGCTGACTGCTGATAAAATAAACACTTGAGAAATAACCGTTTTGATGACAAACCAGTTGCTTCCCCCAATAGCTTTTAATACACCAAACTGTTGCGTTTTTTGGTTAGTTAATACATAGAAGAACACGCCAATAATAAATGCTGAAATAATAATTAAAAACCACAGCATCATAGTGATTGTGCCGTTCTCAGCTGCATAACCTGGAACTGCATTTACCGCTTCATCTTTTGTGCCCATTTCGATTTCACCGACAGCTTCTTCTACTTTCTTTGTATCTACATCAGTTCCTTGAACTAAGATTCCGTTAACCGGATTTTCAATACCTGTATCTGAACCAGGTGCAGCATACTTCACCGCACGAAATTTGTCCATCTGCGTAAATATGACCGGTTGATGATTTAATGTTTGATTATGAACAAAACCTATAATTTCTACTTCTTCATTGGAACCATTGATTGCCAACACGTCACCTAAAGAAAAGCCATCTGCTTTCAGTGAATCATCTACAATCACACCGTTTAAATTGTTGCTAGTCAAATTTTCACCAGCATTAACCGTTGGCTCCATAAAAGATCCAGGCTGAATACCTGCTATAAGGACATCCGTTTTAGTGGCATTTTTTTCATCACTAGCTGCTGAACGGATAGAAGCAGAAACAGTCCCCATCGAAGCAACAGCATCTACGCCCTCTTGTTTTAGAATCTCTTTCTCGACAGATTCAGAAAGAATTGATTTTGAAAAACTAAAATCCGTTTCATCTTCAAAAACAGCATAATCTGCCTCTGAATATTTTAACGTTGAAGTTGCTAAATCAGATAATCCTGTTCCAAGACCAGATAATACAAACACTAGCCACGAAATAAAGACGATAATTAAACCAATCATCATAAATTTCCCTTTGGAATGCTTTAATTCTTTTAATGCTAAAAACATTTATCCTACCCCATTTCTTTGAATACTTATCTTTACAATAAGTAGTATACAGCAAAGTTACACAAGTGTCACTTTAAATAGTGAAAATACCATTTTTTATGATTAGTTTAATAAAATACGCTTTTTCTTCCAGACTTAAATTAGAATGGTCTGGTATGTTGATGCTATGAAATATCATATTAACAATTAAACTATCTGGTAATTCTTCTTTCAGCTGTCCATTCTTTTTACCCGTTTTTATAAATTGTTGAATGTGTTTAAAAAAATGACCGTGTACATCTGCAGAGATAATTTCTTTTCGCTTTTGATTTTCTGGACTGATTTTGATTTTATTGTGAGGAATAGCATTTGATATCAAGTGGATTTCGCGGTACTTAAAGATCAACTCAAATAATTGATCGAACTGCTCAGAGTAATTTAAAGACCATTCAGTATGATTAAAATCTTTCATCATTTGTTCCATCTGACAAATCAAATAATCATTCATTAATTCATCTTTATTCGTATAGTATTTATAAATGGCTGCTCTTGATACCTGCAAAGATTTAGCTAACAAACTAAACGAAAAATGTTCGTATCCTTCTTTTATCAGAAGTTCATGTGTATGCAAGTAAATCTCTTCTGTTGAAAATTTCTTTTCTCTTGCCACCGAAATCATCCCTTCTTTTTCTTTTCTATTACAGATTATATCACGTTCTCACCCTCTAAAAGCAAAATAAATAAGGGGATGAAGTTCTTTCCTTCACACCCTTATTTATTTCTATTTCACTAACGCTAAAGCACCCATAGGATCCCATGGTTCTAATGCAATAATCGGTTCATCTAAAGCTTTTAGCCATTCTTCAGAAACGTATTTCTTATCTACTGCAATTTGATAATTAAACTCTTCAAACCATTTATCACTCATAGAATAAATGCCTTTTTTACCAGCTTTGTCTCCCCAGCTATTTTCGACCTTCCATGTTAAGGGTTGACCTTGTTCATCTAAGTCTACTCCAACAAAGACCATTGCATGTGTCAATAAGCTGTCCCCATAATCTAAGCGTTGAGCTTTTGTTAATCCATTGCCTTCGCCTAGCGTCAACTCATAACTGTAACTTTTTTCATCCATAATTCCAACATCTTTTACCAACATTTTGCCTACATCACAGCCAAACCATACAGGTTGGCCATCTTTAATAGAAGCCACTGCTGCTGCTTTTAAAGCTTGAATTGGAACATTGATGTATTGAATCGGTTTAGCTTCTTTAACGGTTCCTAAATATTTAACCGTATACGCTCTTCCGAAAGGTTTATCTTCAGTTGGCGCATTTAACAAGCTAACCAAATTCGTCAAATCCCAACCCACATACTCTTTGAAAAAATTTTGTGGTGTACTATCTTGAATGCGACGGTATTCGCCATCTTTATCTCGGTATGTGTAAGCGAATGTTTCAGGAACTTCTCCCAGAGATTTTACCAGTACGCTATAAATGAAGTATAACATCGTTTCTTTCTTAGCTGTCAGTTCATTTAAGGTCAATCCTGTTTTATGTCCTTCACGTAGTTGATAAGCAAATTCTCTTAATTTAGATGTTAGTACTGCATTTAATTTGCTTGTGTTAGAAGAATGAAACGTTTCCGGCATAACTGATTTAGGAACAGCACCATATTTTTCTAATAGGCCTGAAAACATATCCCATTGTCCGCCATCTTGAACTGGATCCATCAATAGATGAGCAATAATTCTAGAATCTTGGGCTTCATCTAGCGTTTCTAAAATGCTGTCCAAGAAATAATTTGCTTTTTCTAATTTATCCCAAAAAAGCGTATAGTTTTGAGAAAACTCAAAGCTTTCCATATTTAATTTGTTCATTGTGTCAACACGAGCGGTATTTAAAGCCGCAAACATCCAACACCGGCCACTAGATTTTTGATTTGTTATCGTGCCACGTTTTGTTTCATTTGAAAACTCAAAAGAGTGTCGTCTTAATACATTGTTGTCTAAAGAAGCGTCATCAATACCGACTTTTGCTATTGCACCTTTAATGACTTGATTTGTGCTATTTGCATCAAATCTGTTTTTAAATTCTACTAATAATTCGTTATCGATTCCCATCTTCATTCCTCCTAAATATTACTCAATATGTTACTCTTCTTTAGTTTATCTAGCAAGTTGATTCATTTAAAATAAAAAAAAGACTGGATTAATCCAGCCTTACTTCATAATTATTTAGCTACTTGATAATTTGTGCCGCTTAGTGCTTGGTTAAATTCTGCTTCATCAATTTCATTTTGGCTTTCAACGATAGCTTGTTTAGTTTTTAAATCAACCGCTACACGTTCAACCCCGTCAATAGACTCCAACTTTTCAACTACTGTACTGGCACAACCATCACATTTCATGCCTTCAATCGTTAATTCTTTTTTCATTCTTCATCGCTCCATTTCTTTCAAGTGTTTTTTAAGCTTTTATTTAACAGCGGGTTTAAATCTTTTCAAGCGCAAAGCGTTAATCAAGACAGATACTGAACTAAAACTCATTGCTGCTCCAGCTAGCATTGGATTTAATAACGGTCCGCCAAAGACATGCAAGAATCCCATTGCTATCGGAATCCCAAGAACATTGTAGCCAAATGCCCAAAATAAATTTTCTTTGATATTTTTGATAGTAGCTTTACTTAATTCAACAGCAGTTGGTACATCCATCAAATCACTTCTCATCAACACAATATCAGCAGATTCCATAGCGACATCTGTACCTGTTCCAATAGCGATTCCGATATCCGCTTGTGCTAAAGCAGGAGCATCATTAATACCGTCTCCAACCATCGCAACGATTTTTCCTTCTGCTTGTAATTTTTTAACTTCATTTGCTTTCTCTTCTGGTACTACTTCACTTAATACCCGGTCTATTCCAACTTGTTTGGCAATCGCTTCGGCTGTTCGTTTATTGTCACCAGTAATCATAGCTACTTCTAGTCCCATTTTATGCAATTTCTCAATAGCTTTCAAACTATTTTCTTTTACAGTATCTGCAACAGCAATAATCCCAGCCATTTGACCGTCTTTAGCAATATACATTGGCGTTTTTCCTTCTCCAGCTAGTGTATCAGCTGTCATTTCTACTAAATCAAGCGAAATACCACGGTCTAGCATGAGTCTTTTATTTCCTAATAAGATAGACTGATTCTCAATGTTCACCTCAATACCATGCCCTGGCAGCGCATTAAACGATTGTATCTTAAGAAATGTTAATCCTTTATTTTCTGCACCATGAACAATGGCTTCTCCTAGTGGATGTTCGGACCCTTTTTCAGCAGACGCTGCAAGAATCAGCAAGTCTTCTTCAGCCAGGTCATTAACTGTTACGATATCGGTGACTACAGGCTTGCCTTCTGTGATTGTACCCGTTTTATCAAAAACAATCGTTTGGATTTTGTGTGTTTTTTCTAACGCTCCACCACTTTTAATTAATACTCCGTGTTCTGCACCTTTTCCGGTACCAACCATAATTGCTGTCGGTGTCGCTAAACCTAGTGCACATGGACAAGCGATGACTAATACGGAGATTGCAATCGTTAAAGCAAATACGCCAGACTCGCCTGCCAAATACCAAGCCAAACCTGATAAAACGGCCAAAACGATAACGATTGGTACAAAGTAACCCGAAATAATATCAGCTAGTTTGGCAATCGGCGCTTTTGAACCTTGTGCATTTTCAACCAGTTTAATGATTTGAGATAAAGCTGTATCTTTTCCGACTTTCGTTGCTTTGTATTGAATTGTCCCGTTTTTATTGATACTTGCTCCAATGATTGCATCGCCGATTGTTTTTTCAACCGGTATACTTTCTCCTGTCAGCATTGCCTCATCTACTGAAGTGATTCCTTCAACAACGACTCCATCGACCGGCATCTTTTCACCTGGTTTGACGATAATAATGTCACCTACTTGTACTTCATCAATGGTGACTTCAACCTCTAGTTCATTGCGTATCACGCTAGCTTTTTTCGGAGCAAGTCCCATTAATTTCTTAATGGCCTCAGAAGTTTTTCCTTTTGAAAGAGCTTCAAAGTATTTACCGAGGGTGATTAATGTCAAAATAACTGCCGCAGATTCATAATAAAGTTCCATCGCTAAATCAGTATTTCCCATTATTATTCCTATCGTAGCAACCAAGCTATACAAGAAGGCTGCACTCGTTCCTAATGCGACGAGCGAATCCATATTTGGGTGACCTTTGAATAACGCTCTAAAGCCTACTTTAAAGAATTCTCTTCCTAAAAATACAACTGGCACGGTTAAAATCAATTGCGTTAAAGCAAACGTTCCAGCATTCATCATGGGATCTATTGCTTCAGGTAAAGGCATTCCTAACATATGTCCCATTGAAATGTACAATAACGGAATCGTAAATACTGCTGAAATCCAAAAACGTTGCCACATATTTTTTATGTGTTGAGCCTTTTTCTCACGATCCACGTCTACCGCATCTCGTGTTTCAATTTCTTCATGAGCTTCATAACCCGCATCTTTGACAGCACTTGTAATATCCGATAAGACTAACTGATCTGGGTCATATTGGACCGACATTTTTTCTGTAGCAAAATTGACACTTGCACTTACTATACCAGGCAATTTACCAGTAGCTTTTTCAACTGTTTGAGCACAAGACGCACAGGTCATTTCCTCAATTACAAATGTTTTCTGCTTTGTATTTGTTAAAGCTTTATAGCCGGATTGACTGACTACTTCTTGAATGTCTTTGTCTGTCAGACTCGCTTCATCGTAACGAATATGCATTTTTTCAGTAGCTAAATTCACACTTGATTCTTGAACTCCCGGTAATTTCTTAGTTGCTTTTTCAATTGTTTGCGCACAAGATGCACAACTCATACCTTCAATCGTAAATGATTTCTCAATCACCTTTATCCACTCCTTTTTTTAGTGCTGATGGTTTTGGCAATCACATTGACCAGGAATACAATCGCATGAAACGACATCGACTGCTTCGTTTCTTTTTTCTTTTAAAAGCTCTTCCAACATTTTTACATCTGCGTGACTTAACGTTGCTTCACTAATAAGATTGGCAATTGTTTGTCCAACTTTTCGATTGCAGACCTGATCAAAAAAATCGTTGGTTTTACTTTTCAAACTTTCTTCTTCAGTAATTAACGGGCTGTACAAATACTTATTGCCAACAGCTTCTGTTTGCAACATGCCTTTATCAACGAGTCGACCAATCAATGTTTTTATCGTCGCTTGTTTCCAATTCATTTTTTCTTTTACTATTGCTGTAATTTGCTTACTCGTTACCGTTTGGTTCGTCCAAGCTACTCGCATGATTTCCCATTCAGCATCGGAAATATTCGGTTGAATGTTACTAATCATTAAGTTTCACTCCTTTCGACTACATTCGTAATCGTTCTATATTTATAGTTTACATTCGTAATCGTTTTTTGTCAACTATTTACATTCAAAAAAAAACAACACAATAAAAAAAGAGCGAAGTTTCACTCTTTTCTTATTGTGTTGTTTGTTCAGTATCATTGTACTCACTATTTAAAATCAAAATATCGACCCGTCTATTTTCAAGTCGACCTTCTTTTGTTTTATTATCTGCTTTTGGTCGGTATTCACCATATCCTACTACAGAAACGCGCTTTGGATCAATTCCCGTTCTTTGATAAGCCTTATGATCATTGATCAAAATCCAATAATTAAGCCTCCCATCATAATTCCTCCAAATACCCATACTAATCGGTCATTTATCTCTACTGACCATATAGGGAATTAACTTAGTTTTTTTAAGTCTCTTCTAAACAAGAAAACGCTCATTCTATACTGCTAGAATGAGCTTTTTTTTGTTCGTATTTTTCTTTTTTACGGTTGAATACTTTTTCTAGACGTGGTCGATTATAGCGCTGCACTAATATAATCGGTACATTAAACATCAATGCGTAAATAACCATGATCCACCCTGCCCAAACGGGATTCCAGAAAAAAAACAATCCTGAAGGCAGAATAGAAAGCCAATGAGTGAGTTCTGCTCTTTTTGTTTCGATTATAAAGGTTTCTAAATAGTTCATTTCTTTCTGTTGCAACTTTCTTTTATAAAAGCCACTTCCTAAAATACGAGAACCTTCGGGAATATATTTGGCATATTTCTTAACATTAAAATGGTTTTGCCAAAATTGTCCTTCAGCTTCCCATTTCCTAGTTCGATACAGTAAGGAATTTTTTTGAAAAAAGTGGTCAGGTAAACTCAACGTAAACATAGAAATAGCTAAATGAAAAAAAAGCCAAGCGACACTATCAACAACGATGGTCCAGAAAACAGATAATTCTATTAGCTGCATTGCATTTTCCCTCCACTATACTTCTATATTACGCCCTCGCCACTTCACCCGGTGAAAAACTTTTGTTAAAATAAGTGACCAGACAAACAATCCAACAAAAAATAAAAATTGGAACGGATAGAAGACAAGCGCATAAAACTTAAAGTTCCCTACTCGTCTGGCCAACCAATAAAACTGCGTTAGGTACAAGATACACAAAAGGCTAGTTGCTACTAACAGGCTATAGTGGGTTGTACTCAACGCGCCAATTAATGCAATCATAGAGAAAAAGCTTCCGCTAATCCAGCTTGATATCATTAACGTGACTATTGGATGAGTAGATTGTGCCGCAGTCCCGAAGCTCTTTGTCCATCCTTCTACCAATGTTTTCATTCCTTCTGGATACATTTGGAAAGAAATGGTTTCTTTTCCGCTGTAACAACGAACTGGGAAGTCCTTCTTGGCGAATAACTCTCCTAAAGCTAAATCATCCATGATTGCCCCTTGTATTTCTTTGTGACCGCCCACACTAAAATACTCTTCACTTGTACACAAAATACAGGGACCAAAAGATCCAGCTGTTTTAAGTTTATCACCTATAGGTGTAAAAGTATTCATTCCAGCCATTAAAATAATATTAAAAACGGCTGACATATTTTCGTATAAATGGGTTATTTTATGATAAGGCTGAAAAGATAGAATGCCATCTCCACCAACCGTTTGATACGTATTTAGTAAATGTTGTAAGCTAAATTGATTTTCAAAGCACGTATCTGCATCTAAAAAGAGTAACCAATCTCCATTGGCCTTTTGGGCTCCACGCCAACAAGCAGCGGATTTCCCAATATCTTCCTCAGAACTCGCTCTCTGGATTACTTTAGCGCCATAACCTTTAGCAATCGCAACCGTTTGATCTTTTGAATCATCATCGACTACTATTATTTCTATGTTATAGACGGATTGTTCTTTTAATGACTTTAGCAATTTGGGCAAACGATTTTCTTCATTTCTAGCAGGAATAATAATGGATACCGTTTTTCCAAAACTTAGCTGTTGCTCTTTCTTGAGTGCTAAAGGAACTTTCCAAAGCATAAGGAAACCACTAACGAGAGCTAGGGCTGTCAAAACACAAAAAACGATTACGATACTTTCCACTTCTAAAATAACCAACGCCTCCATTTACGAAGCAAATTCAAATCATTTGTTTGATATGGTGGGTATTGTTTTTGGCTATTGAAAGGCAAAATATTTTCATAATCCATCTTCAAATAACTAAAAGTAGCTAGACTAGCCATTCCATGATAGCGCCCAAAACCACTTGCTCCGACTCCACCAAAAGGACTATGTGAGCTGACAGCATGTAAAATTACTTGATTTAAACTGAACGCTCCTGAACGCAATTCTCTTTTCAAAAACTGACTAGTTTCTCTATCTTTACTGAACACATATACAGCTAACGGATCAGGATAATCTTTCAATTGATGAACTAAGGTTGTTAAATCAGTATAAGGAATGACGGGCAAAATTGGACCAAATATTTCTTCACGTAAAATCGAACTATCAACTGGAATATTGGTTAATAGTGTTGGTTCAATAAACCGATTAGCAGTATCTACCTGTCCACCATAATAGATTTTTCCTTGTTCCAAATAATCCTTTAATTTTTCAACCTGTTTATCATGAACAATCCGACCGAAACGTGAATGGTGAATCGGTTGAGTTCCATAAAATGCTTTGATTTGATCAGTCGCTAGTTGGAGAAATTCAGTGTACACAGACTCATGAATATAAACCGTGTCAGGAGCGATACACGTTTGTCCTGCATTTAAAAATTTACCCCAAATGATACGTTGAACAACTGTTGGAGTTAGATTTGTTTCGTCAACGATGCAAGGATTCTTTCCACCTAATTCCAGCACAATTGGAATCTGTCTTGCAGCTGCAGCTTTATGAACAATCGAACCCACCTTTTTACTTCCAGTAAAAAAAATGAAATCCCATGGCAACTCTAATAATTCACTAGCCACTGAAGCATCTCCAGTAACAACCATTAAATTATCCGGTGAAAAATACTGTTCAACTAATCGTGCAATTAAATTGGCTGTTGCAGGTGCATATTCTGAAGGTTTAATAAAGCAACTATTCCCAGCTGCCATTGCCCCAATTGCAGGAAGAAGTGCTAAATGTAAAGGATAATTCCAAGGACTAATAACCAGTACCGATCCATAAGGATGATGCTGGATACTTGTTTTGCTAACTGAACTTAATCTAACGTGATGCTTCTTTTTAGTTCTTTGCCATTGATTGAGTTTACGTTTCAAAAAGTCGATTTCTTGAAGCAATACTGCAATTTCAGAAGCATAAGCTTCCTCAGGTGGTTTACCCAGATCTTCATAAAGCGTATTCAATAATTCCGTTTGATTCTCTTCTAACATTAACTGAAAAGTAACCAACTGTTGTTTGCGGTAACGTATATCTGAAAGACTTGTTTCAGATACTCTCCTTTTTTGACGTTGTTGAATGATAGACCAGTTTATTTTTTGGTTGTTGACTTTTTTTGTATCACTCATTTTCTTGGTCTCGTTGCACGATTTTATCTCTAACTTGTTGACCACTCATAGTAACCATAGGCATACCTCCACCTGGATTTACAGTGCCTCCAACAAAATAAAGATTGTCATACTTTTCACTGTGTTTAGCATGCTTAAAGCCATGATTTTTTTTACGGTTAGATACGGTGCCATAAATTGACCCTTTGTGTGATCCATAAGCTTTTTCAATGTCATCCGGTGTCCACATATCTTCCGTCACAATGTGTTGTCGCAAATCTGTTAAACCCATCTTCTCTAATTTGATCAAGACTCGTTCACGCAAGTCCAAGTAGTCTTCTTTAGTGAAGGGTTTGTCTTGGATATAAGGAATATGAGGCAATATTTTGATATTTTCATGTCCTGGTTTAGATTGAGTTGGATCAGTTTTATTCACATTTACTAAATAAATAGTTGGATCTTCCGGTAGTTCATGCTTATTGAACACCGTATCAAAATGGTGAGCTGGATCAGCTGAGAAAAAGAAATTATGGTGAGCAAGCTGAGGATATTCTTTACTTACACCCAAATGCAGCACTAAGCCAGAGCTTGAAGGCTCAAATTTCTTTTCTAATTTATCAATAAAATCCGTATCTTCATTCAATAATTTTTTATAAACTGGAATAACTTCCATATTTGAAACATAATAATCAGCCTTTTTTAACGAGCCATCTGCAAATTGGACGCCTTGAATTTGATTTTGGTTATCTTTAACCAATGAAGTAACGGCTTTACCGGTATGAAATTCCACGTCCAATTCGCGAGCTAATTTAACCAGCCCGTCTGCAATCTTATGCATCCCACCTGGTACATACCAAACACCTTGAGCATGTTGCATATAAATCATCATATTTAAGACTGCTGGAGCATCATAGGGGGACGAACCGACGTATTTGATAAAATAAGCCAGCATGTCTCTGACTTTTTGATTACTGATTCTTTTTTCAATAGCATCATACATGGATGAAAAATAATCAAAATCTTTCATTGCCCCTATTAACCCATGAACACGAAAAATTTCTCCTGTTTTGTCTAATCCCTTTTCAAAATAGCCTTTTTCAGTCGCATCATATAATTTTTTAGCGTAAGACAAGAACTCTTTGTACTCATTCATGTCCTTTTCACTTAACGCTTTATTTTCACGAGACATTTTCTCTAAATCACCATACAAATCAATAACTGAACCATCCGGAAAGAATGATCTCCATTGTTGATCTAATTGAATAATAGAAAGATAATCAGCCATCTTACGTCCACTGTCTGTAAATAATTTTTCAAATACGTGAGGCATTGTTAGGATTGATGGACCTAAATCAAAACCAAAACCGTCTTGTTCTAAACGATTTAACTTGCCTCCAAGATGATCATTTTGTTCAAAAAGCGATACATTATACCCACTCTGGGCCAGTGAAATAGCTGCCGAAATTCCGCCTAATCCTCCGCCAATAACAATGACTGATTTTTTTTGAGATGACATATTCAAACACTCCTCATGTACTTTATTGTATAAGAAAAGCCCCAGACTCAAACATCGTGCTCATTCGTCAAGGACAATTTCTTATTTTATTGCTTGGTAAATACGCTGCATCTCCATTTTAGAAACATAATTACGTTTTGTAAAACAATCGTACTTATTTTTTCGCACCGCATTTAGCAGACCTCTATAAATATTAGCTGATAATTCAACCGGAAAACGACTATCTTCATCAAAGTAGCGATAATCCGATTGAATATTATCATAAAGTTCTTCAGCGCGTTGAGCCAATCTTTCCCAAATACGAATAAATTTATCATTCACTTTTTTTTCCTTCAACTCTTGAATAGAATAGTTTTCCTTTTCTAATTCTGAAATAGGAATATACACACGTCCAATATTTTGAAAATCTTCCCCTATATCTCTCAATATATTAGTCAATTGCATGGCTAACCCTAGATTTACAGCTGTTTGCGTAAGATCTTTATCCGTTTCAGAAGCTAGTACAGGCAACAACATAAGCCCCACTGAGCCAGCGACATAAAAACAATACTTTTCTAAGTCTGACATCGTTTCAGGCATACTAAATTGAATATCCATTTTTTGACCCGTTAATTGATAATAAAACGGTTGAATATCCATATCATATCGTTCAAACACATCAGTTAACGCTCTCCAAGCTGGATGATCAATTGGCTGTCCCTTTTCAAATAGAGCCAATTCTTTTTCAAGCGTCTCCACTGCTGCTAACTGTTCTTGTGCTGTTTCTGCTAAATCTACCTCATCATCGGCTCGCCTACAAAAGGCGTAAATCGCAAATATGGCTTGTGCCTTAGCTTTAGGCAAACGTGAGAAAGCATAATAAAAACTCTTGGAGTGCTGTTTAATAATATTTTCACAGTACTGGTAATCTTGTTTTATGGTTTCTTGTTTGTTTAATTCCATATTCCGCCCCTCCTAGCTTTTATTCATCTACTTTCTTCAACCCATTAGTATTTAACGCCACGGTCATCTAGCAACAATTCTCCTACAGCTATCTTAGCAGACAACAAGACAATTGGGACACCTGCACCTGGATGGGTACTGCTTCCGGCAAAATAAAGATTTTCACAATTTTTTGCTTTTGCTTGTGGTCTAAAATGATTGCTTTGTAACAAATTAGGTCTCAATCCAAAACATGCTCCATTATAGGCATTGAATTTTTCTTCAAAATCTAATGGTGTCATATACGTTTCCGATACAATCTCATTTTCAACATTTTCAAAACCTTTTAGGGTTTTAAGCGAGTCCAATACTTGTGAACGGTAATACTGAATCGTTTCTTCATTCCATTCGTAATCTGCTGTCGAAAGATCTGAAACGGGAACTAACAGATACAATCCATCTTTGCCTTCTGGTGCCATAGATTGATCCATTTTTGAAGCCATATATAAATAGTAAGAGGGTTTATCTAATAATTTTCCATCAAAAATATCCTCAAGATTTTTATCTAGATCTTCTGTAAATACAAAGTTATGCAATTGATCAACCTGATCATATTTACGATCCATCCCTAGGTACAAGATAAAACAAGAACAAGAATACTTCATACTATCAATTTTTTTATCCGTATATTTGCCTTTTGCAGCTTTGTCTTGAACCAAATTTTTGAGAGCATAAGGGAAATCTGCGTTACATAAAACAAAATCTGTTAGTACTTCTTTATCTTTCAGTTTGATTCCATAAGCTTTTTTATCTTGAATCAAAATACTCTCTACAGGACTATTATAGTTTACTTTTCCGCCTAATTCTAAAAATAGCCGTTCCATTGACTTAGCCATTGTATACATGCCACCTTTAATGAACCAAACACCATAAAGGAATTCAATCATTGGAATAATCGAATAAAGAGAAGGTCCATTATTAGGTGAAACACCTATATAAAGGGTTTGAAAGCTTAACATTTGCTGCATTCGTTTGTCTTTTACGAATTTACCGATAGAATGACTAGCCGTATCAAATGTTTTCAACTTCAGCGCTTGCTTAATCATAAAGGGGTTATAAAAATCTAACGCACTTCTGAAAGGTCGTTGTAAAAAGTGATCTTTCGCCACGATAAAACGTCCGTAAATATCTTGCAAATAACTTAAAAAACCTTTTGCATCTTCATCGCTAAGATTTTCTAGTGATGCTATCAATTTAACGAGATCTGAAGATACATCATAGCGATCTTTTTCCTCTGGCCCAAAGAACGCTGAATACATAGGATCGAGTCTGGTCATAGGAATATAATCATCTGGATTTCTTCCTGCCAATTCGAAAACTTCTTTATAAATCTCAGGCATCATTACTAAGCTTGGGCCTAAATCAAATGTATATCCGTCTTTTTCAATCCGATTCATTTTTCCGCCTGGAATGGCTTCTTTTTCAAATATCTCTACTTCATATCCTTCATGTTGCAACCGGATAGCACTGGCTAAACCGGCTACACCAGCCCCAATAACCGCTATTTTTTTACTCAAAAAGTCTTCCCCCTAATTTATATTTGTATGGTTCCTATTTTTAGCCTGAGTTCAACTTAATTATTTTTCTCTTCTAACCATTCAAATTCATGGTTTAAAGACTTCAAACCTTTTACAAAAGCATCATTGCTTATATCTTCCATGTTACACTGAATAATTTCATTCAAAATAGCTTTTGATATAGCTTTTTTAGATTGCTGACTTTTCTCAGTTAACGTCACTACTACTGCTCGCTTGTCCGTATCTGATATTACTTTTTCAATCCATCCTTGAGTTTTCAACCGATTTAAGATTGGATTCATTGTTCCTATACTCATACCTATACGATCGCTTATGTTTTTTATAAAGACATGATCTTCATCCCATAGCGCTAACAAAACAAGATACTGAGGAAAAGTTAAACCGAATGACTTCAAGGCTCTTCCATACATTCTTGAAAATCCGTTGGAAGCTTTGTATACTTCAAAGCACAGTTGGTCTTCTAAAGATCGAACGAATATTGATTCATCCATTATTTTTTCCCCTTCCATCTAGTCCATTCATTTCAATTGTAATACTCACGTTAATTAGTTTCTCTCAACGTTAAAACGCCGTCTTTCATCACGTAAACTTTGTCACAATGGCTAATCAAACGCTCATCATGAGTAACCATTATGGTTGCTTTCTTTTTAATTTTCGTTTCACGTGCTAATATCTCAACTACTTCAAAGGCTTTTTCAGAATCTAAACTAGCAGTCGGTTCATCTGCTAAAATAACAGAAGGCTCATGATACAAAGCACGCGCAATCGCAACACGTTGACGTTCTCCGCCAGACAAATCACTTGGGTATTTATCTCTCAAATCATAAATTCCTAATTCTTCTAACAGTTCTTTTTGTTTTTCTTTCTTCACTTTTGATTTTTCAACTTTATTGACTAAGTTTAGTTGATCTTTCACAGTCAAAAATGGAACTAAGTTTGACGCTTGCAAAATAAAGCCAATTTCTTTGAATCGTAAAGCTGCACGGTCTTTTTCACTCACATCACTAAACGGTTTTTCATTGATTTCTACTGTCCCATTTGAAGGCTTTTGTAATCCTCCAATAATCGTCAATAACGTACTTTTACCAGATCCACTGGGACCTATAATAGCAACGAACTCGCCTTCTTCTACAGAAAAAGTGGTGTTTTTTAATGCTTCTATTCGTTTGTGTCCTTCACCAAAAGAACGGCTTACGTTATCCAATTCTATTAATTTCATTTTTGTTTTCCTCCTTTATCCAATTGCTGTTAATGGGTCGATTTTAACGACTGTCCGTACTGAGAATAATGCTCCTAAAACAGCTATAACAATAAGCAATGCTGTTATTCCTGCAATAAATAGCCAATTTGTGCTATATGGAACTGCTGCTGGCAGAACAAATGACGTGATAACCGTTAAAGTCAAGCCTATTCCCACACCAATAGTAGATAATAAGAATGTTTGTGCAACTACAGATTTAGCGATATAGCCTGAAGAGATTCCTTGTGCTTTCATTACTCCAAACATACTTGTTTTTTGTAAAGTCAATACATAGATAAATATTCCAATAACGACTGCGGCGATTACGATTAAGAAACCAATCATTAAACCGAATGTTAAGACTTGAGCGCTGTATCCAGGTATTTTAAAGATGTAATCCCCAATAGAATACGCAACTAAATCGTCAGCATCTGCAACAACTTTTTTAAAAGAATCTGAAGAGTCACGAACAACTACTGCACTGATTCGACCATTTTCTGAATCATCACTTGCTTCAAAGCGTACTTCTTGGTATGAGTCAATCGTAGTGTACAATACCGGTGCCACATTAAACTTAGCATTTTCAGTAAATCCAACTACTTTTACTTCTTTATCGCTTCCAGCAAGTTGAACCTCATCTCCCAATTCAATGCCATCTTCTTTATTTAAACTGATGTCAGCAACCACTTCATCATCAGTTTCAAATGCTCGTCCATCTATGACTTCGGGCATAATAAATTCATCTGGATCAATACCAAAAAATGTTGCATTTATTTTTGAAGATTCGCCTGTCTCGCCAACTTTTCTAATAACACTAGGCGCTAAACCAAGTAACGCAGTTTCATCTGCTTTTACTTCTTTTGCTTGTTCAAATGTCAACATAGACATATTGATATTGGTATTTGATTCGTCCGTCAAAACAATCGCATCTGCTTCCCATTTATCCACACTTGTTCGATTATCTTGCGCTAAACCATATGCTAACCCTGTTAAAAAATAAACCAAATAGGATACTAATACCATAACCCCAATAATCAATGCAAATCTGGTTTTTGAATACTTAATTTCTTTCCATGCTAAAAACATATTATATCCCCCTCTTAACTACCTGCTTCTTTTTAGACCAATGAATTCTGTTGTATTTTGACTGTATGTAACCCATTGCATCATACACGATATATCATACCGTAAACGAAAAAAAATGTACAATTTTCTTACTTGTTTTTTACAATTCCTACATGATTGCTATAAATCACCCTCCCTTTTGTACTCTTTCAACAATCGTGCGAAGCGATCCGTCAGATTAGCCGTGAATCCCCAGATTGTATGATTGCTCAAGTTATAGAATGGGACAGCATGCTTTCCTTGCTTCCAATTGTATTTTTCACCTCCAGGAATCAGCTCATAAGGAAACCCTTTTTCGTGTTCCAATTTAACATTTGCAGTATAATATACCGGCTCGTGAGTTAAAAAATAATTTAACGGCACAGTATAGACTTCATCTACCTCTTCATTAAATTGAATATCCTTCACGCTTATCTTTTTCACTTCTCCCACAAAAGCTCGAATAACGAGGTGCTCATTCACAATATAATCCATTTCGCCTAAAATTTGAATGGCGTCTCTAGAAAGAGATAATTCTTCCATTGTTTCACGGATAGCTGCTTCTTTATACGTTTCCCCTTTTTCGACTCTTCCACCAGGAAAAGACGTTTCACCCGGTTGAGAGATACTTTTACTGCGTACTTCGTATAAAAGATGCATCTCCTCATCTACTTCAATTAAAGGAATCAGTACTGCAAAATGGCGTTGATTATTAAGCGGTTTCACTCTATGGCTTTCCAACAAGATTTTTATTTCTTCTAACATATTTAATCCTCCTTCAGATATTCATATAATAAACGATATACCTCATTATAATTAATCCAGCTGTACTATACTAATATAATTCTTGCTAATCCTGTAATAAGTTGATTACAATAGAAGAAATATGACAGTTCATGCGTTCATACAAAAGGGAGATTATTATGGAACAAGTAGAAGAGACCTTTTATTTTATAAATGACCAAAAAAAAGCAACCGAAAATAGCACTATTTTTAACCAACTGGATGGAAAAATGATTTATGAGGTTATCCGTGTTCAACAAGGGGTCGCTCTTTTTTTAGAAGATCACTTAGAAAGGTTTAAAGCATCCGCTGCCGCTACAAATTTAACCTTAACTGATTCTGATGAGTCTATAACGCAACGGATTTATCAATTGATTTCTGTAAATCAAGTTTCTAATAAGAATATCAAACTTATTTTAACTGCTTCAAAAGGACTGTTAATTTTCTTTACGAAAACGACTTACCCGCCACAAGAGTATTACCTAAATGGTATGCATACAACTTTATTGAAAATGGAAAGAATAGATCCAAATATCAAAACCGTACGAAATGATTATCAAAAAAGAGTTTTAGCTGAACGAGAAAAACAGCAAGCTTATGAAGTGTTACTCGTCGATCAAGACAATCATGTTACTGAAGGCAGCCGTTCAAATTTATTTATTGTTAAGCAGAATAAACTGTACACCTCGCCTGCTAAGAATGTATTACTTGGTATTGTTCGAAAAAAAACGTTAGCTTTATGTGAAACGTTGGGCTTTGAGGTTTTAGAAGAAACCATCCCTGTTTCAAAATTAGCTGAAATTGATGGAGCTTTTATTACAGGTACTGGGAATAATATATTACCCATCCAATCGATTGAAACACTAACTTTACCCTCTACATCCAATCCAATCATTAAAGCCCTGATGAATGAATACACGAAACTTGTTGAGTCTTATATTCACTCTGCTACTAGTCGTTAACGCGTTCACTTGACTGATAAATAACTGTTAAGAAGCCAAGAACGCAATTTAGGTTCTTGGCTTCTTCAATGAGTTTAATGTGTGTTTTTTAGTTGCTGTGTCCTTTTGATTACTTTGAAAATGGTATCAACAGTGAAAATTGCCAAGGCAATCATCCCTGCTATTTGGATGGTATTCTGCAGGTGCGCTTGTGCTAAATTAGTATTGCCTTGAATAAATTCATAGACCGTTAAATACATACCCGAACCTGGTACCAACGGGAAAAATCCAGGAAGAAAGAAAATAGTTACTGGAACTTTAAACATGCGCGAGAAAATATGCGATTGCGTTGAAATCACTAATCCTGAAATATAGGTAGCTCCAACAGATCCTAGTGCATCAATACAAAGCAAATAAACTGCCCAACCTACAGCTCCTACAATAGCTGCTGTAACAATATGTTTTTTAGGCGATTCTAAGATGACAGCCGCTGCGGTGACTGCCAGAAAAGCTCCTATGATTTGACTAATCAAAGAGGGCACCTCCAATAACAACTAATCCAATGGCTACCCCTATGGCGATTGAGAGAGCAATCACGAAAGCTTCTAAGGCTTTCGCACCACCAGACATGTAGTCTCCTTGTAAAGTATCTCGAATCGCATTTGTAATCGCTGTTCCTGGAACTAAAGGCATGATTGTTCCCGTTATGACCAGATTTATATTAAGCGTTGGGAAAATAAACGCCTGCATCAACCCAGCTCCTACTGATATAACCGCAGACGATAAAACATTTCGTACAAATGATCCCATATCCAACTTTTTCTCGCCTTTTAATACTAGCGCCAGCAAGCCACCGTTAATTCCAGCAGCCAGTATTTCAACTAGACCGCCTCCTAGTAATAGAGCAAACGAAGCTGCTAATGCTGCTATAGCAAAATCTTTATATAGTCGCTTGTACTGTACTTTCCCAATATCCTGTAAAGCATCATACGCTTCTGGAATCGTTATTTCTCCAGTCGTCAATTGACGGGATATGGTGTTTACAGTAGCAATATTATTTAAATTTGTATCGCGCAAGCTGATTCGTTTAACAACTGTGATCGGGTCTTCGATACTAGGATCATCTAGCGTAGCCACTAATCCAGTTGCAATTGCAAAAGCTTCAGTGGTTTCGAATTTTGATGTTTTCAAAATATGATTCATTGTGTCTTCAACACGGTACGTTTCAGCGTTGCTTTCTAACATGATTTTCCCTGCTAATATAGCGATATCCATCAGAGTTCTATAATCCATTTTGTGTGTCCTCCCTTTCCCATAATGGCTACCAGCCGCTGTTTCAACTGCATTACTCGTATGTAAATCCAAATTTAGTATAGCATAGTTTCTTTATCCTAAAGAATCTTTCTATTTTTAAAGACAATAGGTGTAAGCAAAAAACAGAGCAGAAAAATCTGCTCTGTTTTTTGCTTACTTGTAATTTAATTTACTTCACCCAGAATTTTACGTACTTTAGTCATCTCTTTGGCTAGTTTTTGATAAGTAGGAATGATTTTTTTGTAGTTTTCAGTCGTTTGTTCATTTGGCTGCATCCAAATCTCAGGCTCCGTTTTTTGATCTAATAAAACAGGTTTATGTTGGATGATCGAACTTTCCAAGATCTCATTATCCACTTTCCCAAGCAGCACTGCTCCTAAACAAGAACTTTCAAAGCTAGTCGGCTGCTGCATCGGTCTACCAAATATATCTGCAAGCATTTGCTTCCATAAAGGAGAATTTAAAAAACCACCCGTTACTTTAATTGTTTTAGAAGGACCACCAACTTCTTGAATGAGCTGCCAAACTTCATAGAGATTAAACATTACGCCTTCCATAGCTGCTCTTACCATATGTCCAGTAGTATGACGAGAAGCTAAACCGATGTAACTACCAGTAGCTTCTGACTCCCATAGTGGCGCACGTTCTCCATTTAAGTACGGCAAGAAAAACAACCCATCTGCACCTGGGGTTACTATTTCAGCTAAACGATTAAGCTGCTCCAATTCTGTTTCAACCTTATTGTCCATTAATTGGCTTCCTTCAGGATAAAGTACAGACGTCAACCAGGCCATCACATTGCCACCATTATTTACAGCGCCACCGATGACCCAACGATTTTTTGATAAGTAGTAGCAAAATGTTCTACCTTCTGCATCCAATACAATTTGATTGGTTACCATGCGTATTGCTCCGCTCGTCCCGATTGTGATTGCTGTTTCTCCAGGATCCATTGCTCCAACCCCAAGATTAGATAGGCAACCATCACTGGCTCCAATAACTAAATCTGTTTTTGAATCAATTGCCATCTGTTCCGCATAAAACTCACGGATAGTCTGCCAGCGATGCGTTACATCAACAGGTTGGGATAACATAGACTCTTCGATTTCGACAAGTTCAAGAATTTCTTTATCCCATGCCAATTCACGAATATTGAACAAGCCTGTCGCTGAAGCAATCGAATAATCAATTTTGTATTCGCCAGTCAACTGGTACAGAACATATTCTTTAATGCCAATAATCTTCTTTGCTTTTTGTAAAATAGTAGGGAAATATTCTTTTAGCCACATTATTTTACTCAGTGGTGTCATAGAATGAACAGGAGTCCCCGTTTTCTGGTATAAAGCTCTCCAATCTGTGGTCTCTTTTAACTGAGCAACTAAATCGGCTGGACGATTATCCGCCCAAATAATGCAATTTGTTAATAATTCATCTTTTCCATCTACAACAATCACGCTATGCATGGCACTTGAGAAAGAAATAAAGTCCACTTGGTTTTTGATTTCTTTGTCTTTTTCCATCAATGTTCGAATAACCGAAAGGACTGCTTGGAAAATTGCCTTTGGATCCTGCTCTGCCATTCCTGCTTCAGTTTGACTAATAGCGTAACCTACATATGTACTATCGACCACTTGAAGGTCTTCTTGGTACAAAACGGCTTTTGTACTGGTTGTCCCAATGTCCACTCCAATGGTATATTTTGGTTGTTTTATCATAAATTTAGTCCTCCTTGCTTTGATACAACTATCTTTCAAATTCATTACGCGATGATTCAAACCATTAAATCTCTCTGCAACCGATTGCATCACGCATACTCTTACTATTATGAACCATTTTCAAATAATGTCTACTGTCACTTTTGGTTTCATTATTTTTTTGAGTAAAAAAGCAAGAAAAGATGAACGTATTCTCCTTTTCTTGCTTAGTCTATGCTGTTTTTTAATTTAATTCTGGCCAGAAACCTTTGTTAGCAATAATTAAATCATCTAATAAGTTTTTAGCTACCGCTGCATTTGGCACAATTTTAGACAAGCACAAAGCTTGCCATAATTTCTGGTAGCTTCCTTCAATGTACGCTTCAACAACCATTTTTTCAGCTGTGACTTGTTGCAACATTAAAGCTCTCTCAAATTGAGGAATCTTCCCTTGTGCTAATGGTTCTGGGCCATCACTACCGACGATACAAGGAACTTCTACCATAGCATCATCATCAAAGTTAGCGATAGCGCCATTATTTTCTACAATCAATAACATTCTTTCATGTGTATTAAAAGCAATAGCACGGGCTAAATCAACAATAAAAGAAGCATGGCTATCAATATGGAAGTTGCTATTTTCAGCTGTGCCTTTTTCAATGATTTCTTTAGCAGCTGTAAATACTTCTTTTTCACGACCAGCCATCACTTCGTTTGCACGCGTGAATTCAGGATTAGAATGAGCTACTTCATAATCTGGGTAAAAATAATATTTCAAATACGTATTCGGTAAGAAACGAGGTTCAATAGCCAATAAATCTTTAGCTTTTTTATGAGTCGCTTGCCAGCTCTCATCCATATGTTGAGTATCGACTTCAACTTGTGTCAAATAACCATTTTCAGCAACATATTCTTTAATCTCATCTAGGTATTCATGGCCAGTTGCAATATCTTTCACACTTGTCCACCAACCAAAATGATTTAATCCAAAATAACGGACTTCTAATTCAGCTGGCGTTTTTCCAATAATTTGAGACATTCTTCTTAACGTTCCCACAGGCATATCGCAAATGTTGAGTACTTTTGCATTAGGACGCATGACACGACATGCCTCCGCTACGATAGCTGCTGGGTTAGAATAGTTCAGCATCCAAGCATCTGGAGAATACTCTTCCATATAATCAATAATTTCCATCATGCCTGTGATACTACGCATTCCATAAGCAATTCCACCAGGTCCACATGTTTCTTGACCTACGATTCCATATTTCAACGGAATTTTTTCATCTTGTTCACGCATTGCGTACTTTCCAACTCGGATATGTGCCATACAAAAATCAACATCCGTAAAAGCTTCTTTTGGATCCGTTGTATAAGAAAAATCAATTTCGGGTGCTTGCTCTTTCAATAATATTTCAAGTGCCTCTCCTAAAACAGCTTGTCTTTCTCCATCATTATCATATAATTTTAGCGTTCGAATTGGAAAACGATCCACATTTTCGAGCAACATCATGACGATTCCTGGTGTAAATGTGCTTCCGCCTCCTGCGATTACGATTGAAAATTTCTTCATTAGTCATAACTTCCTTTCATCTTATCTTTTTATTTATTCTTCTGATTCTCTTCCTAAATAGTGATCGACTGATTTTCTCACACTGCTCACTTGCAACCCATAAACAACGTGGACATTGTGGTCTTTAATGATTACTCCACTTGCTCCTGTATCATTTTTTAAAGACTGCTCATCTACTATACCGGGGTTATGCAAGGTTAACCTCAAACGTGTGTAACAATTAGTTACCGTATCAATATTGTCTGGTCCTCCCAATGCTGCAACAATCGTGCTTGCTAAACCCGTATCCCCTTGATTCTCTGCACCACCGGAGGCAGGTTTAGCAGCCTTGCTTTCATTGTATTCTTTCTTAGAGTAAAGCTTTGTTTCCTGACCAGTATCTTCACGACCAATCGTTTTAAACTTGAATTTAGTAATCAAGAAACGGAAAGTAACGTAATAGATTGCGAAGAATACGAGACCAACCAAGATGTACATTGGCCAACCCGTTTTCTCAATACCTAATGGCACATTGTACAATAGGAAATCGATGAAGCCATTTGGTCCAATAGCTCGAACACTCAATAAATTCAACACCACCATACTTAATCCACTTAACGCTGCATGGACAATAAATAACAATGGAGCTACGAACATGAATGAAAATTCAATCGGTTCTGTTACTCCTGCTACAAATGAAGTAACCACTGCTGGAATTAAAATAGCTTTTGCTTTATTTTTATTCTCAGGGCTAGCTGTGTGATACATGGCTAAACAAGCTCCAATTAAACCAAACATTTTTGAAATCCCACGTGCATCCCAAATCACACTTGGAGATAAAACACTGACACTTGGATCGGCGATTTCAGCAAAGTAAATATTTCTTGCTCCTTCAAAAATTTGCCCTCCAACTTCTTGAATGCCTCCTAGTGACGTGTACAAGAACGGCGTATAAACCAAGTGATGCAGTCCTGTCGGAATTAATAAGCGTTCTAACGTTCCATATAAGAAAATCCCAAAATTTCCGCTTTGATTAATTAATGTTCCTAAGCTATTGATGCCGCTTTGGAAAAACGGCCAGATATATGTGAAAGCAATAGCCAATAAAACGACTACTGGAATCAATAAGATGAATACGAAACGCGTTCCACCATAAATTTGAAATGCGTTATTAAATTCTTTCTCACAAAACTTGTTATGTACAAGTGCTGTTACGATACCTAATATAATGCCAAGAAAAACACCCATATCGAGTACTTGAACACCTAATACCATGGTCTGTCCAGTACCTTGTAATGATTCACCTTCGAATAATACCCCACTAAGTTCCATAAATTTGTTCATCGCATTGATAAACACTAAGTATCCTAGTACAGCAGTAAATCCTGCTTCTGACTTTTTCTTTTTAGCTAATCCAACGGCTAGTCCAATACAAAATATTAGTCCAAGGTTGCTTAATATAGAAACTAACGAGCTAGATAAAATAGCACCAAAACCCATTGTGATGGGATTATTTAAAAAGGGAACGGTTTCAATCAACTTCGCATTTGTAAATAAATTACCGATTGCAATCAAGATTCCTGCGATAGGTAAAATCAATACAGGGATAAACATCGCTTTTGAGAATCGTTGCATACCATCCATCACTTTTTCTTTCATACTTCTTACCTCCAATTTTTTATTGTTTCATTTCTTTTCATAAACCTAGTTTATCTTGAAAGCGATTTATTGTATAGCGTTATGGGCACACAAAAAACGTGTTCCGCAACTTAGAAACACGTTTCATTCATCTGCTATTTCCTTTTGTAATCCATCAAGATACATTTTGAAAATATATTCCACTAACATTAGTAACCTAGGAAAAAAACTATTTGGCAACATATTTCGATCATCCAGTTTGTTATTGTCGGTTAGTTTAAAGTTTAAATCCGCTAATTCAGCGGCACGATTGCTTGTTTCTTTGGTAAAAGTAATCGTAAATATTCCCTGATCCTTTGCGACAAGCAACTTATCAATTACTTGTTGTGTCTCGCCAGATTTTGAAATTACAATAAAGGCGCCAATGTCTTCTAAATTATTTTCAAAGACACCAATCGAGTCGGTACCTGTAGCGATAACTGTTTTTTTACCTAATACCAATAGTTTTTTATAGAGATACTCTGCCATGATTGCTGAAAATCCAGTTGCATAAATAAAGATGTATTTTTGCTTTAAATATAGAACCTGTCGAATGAACTGATCAATGTCTTCTCTACTATTTTCTTTAAAAAAATCTTGTTGACTGATGCGCAAAAAATCTTCATCGTTGTCTGTTTGTTGACCTACTGTTCGTTTAACCATTGGAAGCAGCTGGTAATATAAGTCAATAAAACCCGTATAACCTAACTTCTTTGATAAACGAATAATAGTTGACGGAGAAGTATAGTTGTCTTTTGCTACGCCTCTTACACCTTTATCTAATACATCATCGATATTTTCAATAATGTAATGCAAAACTTTTATATCCAGTTCGGATAGTTTTTTTCCCTGAATCAGTTTGCTGATATCTTTCATTCGCATTCACCCCTTTTTCGTTGAGTCCCTTTTAATCCTTTTCTACTGCTTTAAGCCAAGCATTTGCAATAGTTTCATGTCCTGTTGGTGTAGGATGAACCCCATCTTCTCCTGTTAAGTAAGCGAAGTTTTTTTTGATTCCGATAGTATTCAGTATACCATCAAGTGGGATCAGATCCGCTTGAAATTCGTTAGCTAGTTTTCGCACCACTTCAATTCGTGGATTTAAGTCATGGCGCCATGCTTCACGATCCTTTGGATAAGGGAGCACAAAAGGCTCCATTAAAATAATTTGACACTTAAGTTCCCTTTGCAAGGATTCTAGTAATAAACGGTATTGTTGCTCAAAGCGTTGCAATTCCTCTATGCGTCCAAATTGTTCTTGGCCAACAGTATGCCAGGTATCATTGATTCCGATTAAAATAGAAACGATTGTTGGTTTTAAAACCAGGCAGTCTTCTCTCCAGCGTGCAGCCATATCGCTTAATTTATCTCCTCCGATTCCACGATTAAAAAACGTTAGCTCTAACTCAGGATAATGCTTTGTTAAATTTTTAGCGATTATTAAAGGATAGCTCTGACCTAAATCTGCTCCAGTTGTTCGGTCACGGTCGCCATCTGTCACACTATCTCCAATAAAAAAATGCGGTCTTTTTTATTTAGTTTCATATTCCATTTCCCTCTCTACTACCTGTTAGGTTTGCTTTTATTCTAGTGAATAATTCCTTTTAGTTTCTCGCATATTTCAGTTTGTTGAAAGCAGCAAACTGCTTGTTTGATCATTTTTCAAAAGTCGTTAAAATAGCTTCTTTTTTGTTTGTTTGCTATACTCATATTGTAAGGTTTTTAATTCTGCTTGGCTAGTTTAACTAGTGAAAGCAGCTTTAACCACTCATCAACTTAGTTCGAAAGGGGAAATATATATATGAAAGTAAATGCTATTTTAAGAACAGAGGTCGGATCTGCAGCGGCTAATCGCGACAGAAAAGAAAAGAAAGTTACTGCTGTTATTAACGGTAAAGGTATCACAAGTACTCCAGTATCATTAGATAGTAAAGATTTAGATAATGTTTTAAAAACATTAGGTAAAAATGCTATTTTTGACGTTGTTGTTAAAGATGGAGAAACTCACCAAGTAATTATCAAAGAGATTCAAAGTGCAACTCTTGTAAATCAAATTTTAGATGTTGAATTGCAAGTTGTCCAAAAAGGTGAAAAATTAACGGTTACGGTTCAAATTAATGTAGAAAACGCTGAGAACGTTAAACGCGGAATTGTTTCTCAAACATTAAACGAATTAGAAATCGAAACTCTTCCAGCTAACATTCCAACTGAATTCACATTGGATGCTTGTGCATTAGAAATTGGAGATTCATTAACCGTTTCAGATATCAAAGTTGATAAATCTATCACAGTATTAAGTGATCCTGAACAAACAGTAGTAAGTGTCTTACCTCCATCTGCTGAAGAACCTGAAACAGCTGCTGAAGCTGTTGAACCTGAATTAATTGGAGAAAAAGAAGAAGAAGCAAAATAATTATTCTTGACCAATTAATAAATGAATAAAACGAATAAAAACCTCCCATCCCTGGCTCTAAAAGCTCTGGATGGGAGGTTTTTATTTTTCTTGATCAAAAATTCATCTATCCTTCTTAGTGTGGATAGATAAATTTAGTTGATGCTTAACATTCTGGAGGGACAGGATTGCTTGTAGCCCTATGAAAAACTTGAAAGGGAATCACGGGAAATCATGCCCAAGTCTATCCTATTTGTAAGCAGCCACACTATTAGAAGAAAAGATCAAAAAAATATATTCAAGTATAAGAATAGAATATGGTAAACTTTGACTAAGAGCGAATCACGAGGAGAATAGTGAGATGGATAAAACTTATTTAGATAAATTTTACAAAAAGAGTCCTACTGAAAGAAAAAAGGCTCTTGTAGCCGCAGATGTGCTAACTGCTGACGATTTCCTGTTAACCCATAACCTACATTTGGCAGATGAACTAGCGGATAATATGATTGAAAATTATTTAGCCAATTACGAACTGCCACTGGGAGTAGCCTTAAACTTTTTAGTTGATGATAAAGACTACATCGTACCGATGGCCATTGAAGAACCTTCTGTTATCGCTGCGGCCAGCGCTGGAGCTAAAATCATTGCTCAAGCTAGCGGATTTAAAACAACAATTTCAGATCGCATAATGATTGGACAAGTCGCTTTAAAAGAGGTTCCTGATTTAACTCTTGCAAAAAGTAACTTGGCCAAATATAAACAAGATATTCTCAAAAAAGCTAATGAAGCACACCCTTCCATCGTCAAGCGCGGAGGCGGAGCCACTGAATTGTTTGTTCGCGTTATTGAAGCAAATCCTGAAGCTGCAACACCAGCATTTTTGATGGTGCATTTGCATGTATCTACTCTTGAAGCCATGGGTGCTAATATTATCAACACGATGATGGAAGGCATTACGGCTTATCTTGAAGAATTAACGGGTGGTACGGCTTTGATGAGTATCCTTTCTAACTACGCAACGGAATGTTTAGCTACTGCTGTTTGTCAAATTCCGGTGCACCTGTTAAAAAGACCTAACTCTAACTATTCTGGAGAAGAGGTACGAGATCGTTTAATTGAAGCTGGGCAACTGGCATATGTCGATCCTTACCGAGCTGTCACTCATAATAAAGGCATTATGAATGGCATTGATGCTGTTGTTTTAGCTTCAGGAAATGATTGGCGAGCAATTTCTGCTGGCGCTCATGCTTATGCTTCCCGCAGTGGACAGTATCGTGCTCTTTCTACTTGGAAAAAAGCTGAAAACGGTGATTTGATTGGCCAATTGACATTGCCTTTGCCTGTAGGGTCAGTTGGGGGCTCCATTTCAATTCATCCTGCTGCTCAGTTCAGCAAACGCTTGTTAGGATACGAATCTGCTAAAGAATTAGAAGCTGTGATTGTTTCCGTTGGACTGGCTCAAAATTTCTCAGCTCTTAAAGCATTAGTGACTGAAGGTATCCAAAAGGGACATATGGGCTTGCAAGCACGTTCTCTAGCCATCAGTGCTGGAGCTACTGGAACAGCCATTGAGCAAGTTGCAGAACAATTAAAACACGCTAAAAACATGAACTTAGCAACCGCAAAAGAATTACTTTCACACATTAATGTTTTAGATAATTAAAAAATGAGGTGCGATTTTAAAATCGCACCTCATTTTTTTAATTTTTTTTAGTAACGTATTGACGCATGTTGTCTTTTATACCCGCTAAATAAATAGCTGCTGTGTCTTTTGTAGCATCAAATTCTGCGGTCGATCCATCAACTGGAACGGTTTCTTGGAAAACAGCTTCATACTCTTCAATAGAGATCTCTGTTCGAGCCGCAAACAAATTAGCATGTTTTTCTACTTGCAAATATTCGCGGTAGTTTGGTTGTAAAATACCCGTAAAGAATTCTCCCACTGCACCAGATCCGTAACTGTACAGTCCGATACGAGAACCATCTTTTAACTGGTCACCTTGTTCAAGCAATGAAACTAAGCTCAAGTACAGTGAACCAGTATAGATATTTCCAACGTTGCGATTATATAGTGTGCTTGATTTGTAATTAGCTAATAAGCGTTCTTGATCTACTTCATTTGCTTCTTCTAATACTGTTCTCAAGGCTTTAAGTCCCATTTTTGTGTAAGGCAAATGGAAACAGATGGCTTCAAAATCATTTAAAGCTAAATCAGATTTAGCTTTGTATTGTTCCCAAACAGTATTGAAAAAGTGAATGTATTGTTCATTTGAAAACTTGCCGTCTACAAAAGCTTTGTCTGAATAAACAGGACGCCAGAAATCCATAATATCGACCGTTAGATACGCGCTTTTATCTTCTAAAGCCAATATCTTAGGATTTGCGCTGATTACCATAGCAACTGCTCCAGCTCCTTGAGTAGACTCTCCTGAAGTATTCAATCCATAACGTGCAATGTCAGAACCTAATACCAAAACTCTGCTTTCTGGATTTAAGGCAATATGCCCTTTTGCCATTTGAATTCCCGCAGTTGCTCCATAACAAGCTTGTTTCACTTCAATAGAACGCGCGTTGGGATTTAAGTCCAACAAGTGATGAACATAAACGGCTCCTGATTTTGAATTATCGATGCCTGACTCTGTACCAAAAATGACAAAATCAATTTTCGCTCGATCTTCATCATTTAATATATTTAATGCTGCATTTGCTGCTAATGTTACTGGATCTTGTGTAATTGGAGCAATTGCCATCTTTTCTTGACCAATACCAATGGTGAATTTTTCTGGTTCTACATTTCTCGCTACCGCCAACTTATTCATGTCCACATATAAATGTGGCGCATAAAAACCAATCTTGTCTATTCCAATTTTCAAAGAAAGGACCCCTTTTTTATTTAATGACTTCTTTTATACAGCTATACGTTCAACGTATACCTATCTAATGGCCTCTTCTACTAAGCTTTCTAACAAATCATAAATTATTCCTAATAAAAAAACAACTGTTTACAACAAAACTAAAGAGAAGTTTAATAAACTGATACACCACAAAGTGATGAAAGCTTTCACCTTATTAATTCTTCTTTAATCGCTACTAGTTTGGCTATTTCCTTTTTTAAACCATCTAATGGGTCGTGCCCACATGGGTATTCAATCGCCGTATTTATGTCGCTTGGAAATACTTTAAGTACTTCAGCGACAGCAATGTCGCCTTCGTTTAATAAAGTCATTTCTCCTGTAGCTGCTTTAATGTCTTTCAAATGGACATACGTTACATTTTTTTTCAATATTAGTGCATTTTTAACTGGATCTTCATGAACGAATATAAAGTTCCCAGTATCAAAGGTTACTGAAACAGTCGCCCCTTTTTCGGTTAACCGGGTACACAATTGGTTTAATTGTTCAGCTGTCGAATAACTTTCTTGACCATTTTCAATCGTAAAGTGATCAATTCCATACTCTTGCATTACTTTATTTAGAATACGCGCATCTTCTGTTGATACTTCTTCAAAGTATCCAGCACCAAATTTCAAATGCTTCGCTCCTAGTTCATTGGCTTCTTTTGCGTAAGAGATTAAAGTTGTTTCTTCCATCATCTGTCCTGTGTAAAGCAGTTCTGGCACAGAATACAATAATTCAAACCCGTATAATTGTGCGGCTTCATTAAGAGCTTTAAATTCAGATTCCTCTTTAATATAGTCTCTTCTAATTTCTACTTTTTTTATGCCCAATTGAGAGAGTCCTTCAAAGAATTCTAACTGTTTCTTTCCTTCTTTAACCAATTCATCAAAAACCAACATATTTACGACAATTGTTTCAGCTATCATTTTTATCCTCCTTAGTAACTACAGCTACATTTTTTTAGTTGAATTCAAAATAAAAATGGCAATCCATTAATAATAGATTACCATTTTTATCCTATTTATTCTTGTTAACTGTTCTAAACGTGCTGCCTTTACTTGATTTCTGTTTTATCCGGAATCTCAAATTCACTCTGTTCAATTAAATCTTTGTACCAAAAAGCCGATTTCTTTAATGAACGGTCTCTATTATTGTCTAAATCAATTCGAACTAATCCATAGCGGTTTTTAAATGCGTTCATAGGAGAAACACAATCGGTAAAGGCCCATAACATATACCCTTTACAGTTTGAACCTGCTTCAGTAACTTCAATCAAACTATTTAAATGCTCTGTAATAAATTCAATTCGGTAATCATCTTGTACAACGCCATTATCGTCCATAAAGCGCTCTTCCTCTTCAATACCCATTCCATTTTCTGTAATTATCCAAGGAATATTGCCATACTCATTCTTGATACGCATCCCAAAATCAACCATCATTTGCGGGTAAATTTCCCAACCTCTTGATTTATTCATTTTGCGTCCTGGTAATTCGAAATGATCATAGTAATACGCTGGATGGAATGGCGCTTGTTCATTCCATTGATGATTAGGTGCCTTCACACGATTTGGGTAATACAAATTGATTCCTAAGTAATCTACCGTGTTCTGTTTAATAATATCCAACTCGTCTTTTGTATAATCAAATAAGATATCATGTTTTTCTAAAAGCGGAAATAATTCTTCAGGGTATGTTCCTTTAACCAACGGATCTAAATAAATACGATTGAAAAACAAATCATACATCTCGGCTGCTTTTTTATCTGCTTCTGAAGAAGATCTTGGATAGGTCACTTCTGGATTAAGCACCACACCAATTTGTCCATCATAGTTGTTTCTATGGTACACTTCAACAACTTTTGCAGTCGCCAGAACTTTATGGTAATTCCACTGCATCCATTTTTTAGTGTTTTGTTCATGTGGATAACGGATAGCATCTAAGTAAGTTCGTGTTTGGATAACCACGGGTTCATTAAATGTAAACCAATGCTTTACACGGTCTGCGTAACGCTCAAAAACAATCTCTGCATATTGCGCAAATAATTCCACAACCTTTTTAGAACTCCAGCCATCGTACTTGTCTAACAAATAAGTAGGGAGCTCATAATGTTCTAAACAAAGCATTGGTACAACACCTGCTTCAATCAAGCTATCTACAAAACGATCGATATATGAAGCATAGTCTTCATCAACTTCTAACGTTTCATAATTCGTAAAGAAACGTGACCAATTGATAGAAGTTCTAAAATGAGTTAAACCGACTTCTTTCATTAAATCAATATCATCTTGGTAGCGTTCATAAAAATTAATTGCCACTCCTGGTCCATATCCTTCATGCCAAACATGACGTTCATTTTTATACCAGGTATCAAGATACGAATCTTGACCTTCTTTTTTACCTTTCCATCCTTCTGTTTGCCATGCAGAAGACCCCGCACCGATAATAAAATTTTCTGGAATAGTTCTTTTCAATTTATACACTCCTTCATTAATATTTCCAACTAAAAAATCGCTAGTTATCTAATTTAAATTAATTCGTGTTAATCTTCATGATGGCTATACAATAAAAAGTCATAAAATAAATCTTTTATGACTTTTTATGAATCACTATAAACTTACATTTAGTCGATTGCTAATCCTGCAAGCTTTTTATATACATCTACAACTTCAGATGCTAAATCTTTAAATGTAATAGCGTTCATCAAATGATCTTGGCTGTGCACAGCTAATAAAGAAACAGTTAGCTCTTCACCAGATGCTTCTTGCGTTAACAAACTCGTTTGAGCATGATGAGCTTCAACTAATGATTTATCTGATGATTCTAACTTTTCAGCTGCCAATTCAAAATCATCTTTTTTTGCAGCTTGAATAGCTTCCATTGCATCACTTTTAGCATTTCCTCCATGAATGATCAAACCCATGATTGTTTCGATATCGATTGATTGTCCCACTTTAAAACTTCCTTTCCATGTTACGTCTGATTAGTTCATTAATTCGATAGCTCTGTTTAATACGTTTTCACCATTCATTTTACCGTAATCTTGCATATTGATAATATCTAAAGGTATATTTTTGTCAGCCAATTTTTTCTCGAATTGACCTTTCATGAAGCGAACTTGAGGTCCTAATAACAAAACATCAACTTCTTTGCTTGCAAGATATTTATCCGCTTCTGCTGCAGATACTGCGAAAATATCAGTATCCATACCGCGTGCTTTTGAAGCTGCTTGCATTTTAGTTACCAATAAACTTGTACTCATACCTGCTGAACATACTAACATAATTGTTTTTTCTGCCATTATTTATCACTCCATTGTTTTATTTGCTTTACACTTATTATATTGCAATAAACGTGCCAAGTTTTACAAATGAAAACCTATTCAGAAAGCCTTTTCTTCAATCGTTTGCTGTTACACACTCAATCAAAAAAAATACACACTAATTTAGTGTGTATTTTCAAAGATGGAAATTAACTTTATTTTCAATAATCATCTGAGCTATATAGGCTATTTCATCCTCAGGAATAGCAATCTGATATTGTTTTTCTAATGGAATTAAGGTTACTTTGATAACATCCATAGTCATTCGATTCTTTTTAGCGTATTCATCTAAACCAGAGAACTTACGTAAAATCGTTCCCGTTTTTAGTCCTTCTATTAAGAATGCGATATGCAACATCATTCCCGTTTCGACACCTGCAGGAATCATAACGTTCAGTTCATTTTTCAATTGTTGCATTAACTTTTGTAAGAAATGCATCAACTGTTGCACCGAACCCACTTTTTTCAAGGTTCCCGTTAACGATTGAATCATTTCGTTAATTGGCAGCTCTTCTTCAACTTGATTTTTTAATAAACGTAATTTTTCATCATTAAAAATATCATAAGCAGTATAGAAAGGAATATTTTGGTAATCAAATTCAACTGTTCCTACAATTGCTTTAATTTCATAAGTTTCCATCAACTGATCAATACGTTGATTAAAGGCCTCGCGATGCAAAAATTGCAACGGAATAATACTGACATTATCAGAATCTAAAATTGGTCGAATGCGTTGTTCTAATTTTTTAGCCACTCCTTCACCGGTAAAACAAGTCACTAAAATGGCTTTCTTTTTCTTAACATCCATCGAAGTCAGTTGTTTTGTACTACTTTTCAATACCGTTTGGCAACTTTGGTAGATGTCTTCTAATGTGCGACCAATACTAGCCATTCTTACCGCCTCTAAAACAACTGGCGTGCTGACCATTGGTAAGGTTTTGATGCGTAAGCCTAAATCTTCTGCCAGCATATTTCCAAAGGTATTTAGAGACCCCATATCGGTTAGGATCAATAAACCTTGTTCATAAGCCTCTTTGTCTTCCATAATCGTTTGACGCACACGATTGTACATCACTTGTACTTTCATCGACAATGGCATATTAATTGCAATTCCTACCATTGTTTCTAAAAGTTCCTTTACTGTCTCTAACATACTACTGGCTGTTGTTTTCCCGTGCATTAAAACCATAATAGCCGTTGTTTTTTCCTGTTTCTTAATGCTATCTGCTTCTTCTTGTTTTGTCAGGAATAAGGTAATAAAGCCAATTTCTTCAAATGGGATTTCAATAGAATACGTCTCTTCAATCATTGCAGATAAGTCAATGGCTACTTGAAATTCTTTGGGAAAATTTTTGCGGATGTCATTCAAATTAGGAAACTCAATCAGTCGATTCTGAGCTATCCGCTCCAATGCACTCTGCAAATGCAAAGCAAAAGCAAATTCAATTTTAGTAGTGTAGGAACGGTTAAGTCTTTTTTCTGCGATTCTATACATTTGCTTAATCAATTCTTTTAAAATAGGATCAATCATCTGATGCCGTATATCTGATGTTTCTGATAAATTTTTAACATATTCATTAAAATAATTTTTATGACCTAGCCCTTCCAGTTGATAATTTCCCAATAGATTCTCATTCGTTTTTCTCACCAGATTATTTGCAGTTGTATCATTCATCACATTTTTAATTTGCGATTCCATTCCTTCAGTTAAAGGCTGATACGTAAATTCCGCTTTATCCTGTTGAATCAAACGCTCCATTGACTTAGGCATCTCTTTAATAAATAGCAATCCTTTTTGAACTTGAAGAGGCAAATCTTTTTGATCAATTTTCAAAACGTTACTTTTTTTAGTTCTAAAATTTAAAAAGGCTTTTGCACAAACAAGTTTTAAATCTCTTTGGAATTGGCCAATGTTGCCCTCTGGCTGATACAACATAAAGGCTAGTAAAACTTCTCTTTCAATCGTTATCTTTTGGTTGAGTCTTTGCGATTCTCTTTTCAAAAAGCTATCAATTAACTCATAACGCTCTTCAATAGTCCGTTCAGCTAACTCAGGCAAGGTGATTGACATTGGTATGCGTCGAGTAAAGGTTGACAACAAGACATCAGCTTTTTCAGTCGTAGCGCCAATAATCAAAACGTTCGCATGATACGTTTCATTACTTTCTCCTAATGGACGATAAATCCCCTTATCAATAAAGGTAAATAACATCTCCTGGCCTTCAGGGGGTAAACGATGAATTTCATCTAAAAATAAAATTCCATTATCTGCTTGGTGCAGTAATCCAGTTCTATCTTGATTAGCACCAGTATAAGATCCCTTTTTCACACCAAAAATGTGCCCAAATAACAATTGCGGATTTTGCGCATAATCAGCACAATTATAGGTAATAAAAGGGGCATCGGCAGATAGGGCTTTTGATTCCACTGCATACTGATACATACACTCTGCAAAGAGTGATTTACCCGTACCAGTTTGTCCGAAAATAATCGTATGCAATCCATTAGGCGGATACAAAATTGCCGATTCTGCTTGTTGAACCATCTCTTTTAGAGAAGCATCGTATCCAATTAAACGAGAAAAAGCTTTTTTATTGTGGTCTTCCTCTTCTGTATCTTCATCACTAAGAGTGGCTTGATACAACACTGGCCGACCTGGTAATTTCTTTATTTGATTTTCTTTATACAATTCATTCAAATACCGGCTAATATTCGTTCGGTCCAAAGATAATGCCGCTGCAATATCTTTGGCTGTGACGGCTTTATTTAGTTCATTTAAATGATCCAATACTAACTTTTTGCGATTCGTTGCCAATTTTCCTCCCCCTTAGTTTGAGAGCGTCATTGCTTTAAAATTTTTGATTCATATCTATAAATGTAAAACTTCTTGTATCATAACGGTGACGGCTTCGTGAATGCTCAAAAGGGCGACCATCTTTTAAATATACGATTTGTTCGACTTCTAATATAGGATCATGAACGTCACAAATCAAATATTCTTGATCATATTTTGATGCTTTATCTGCCCGGATTTTACGGTAGGCTCCGCTAAATTTTATATTTAATTCATCATGAAGATATTTATAAATGGATCCTTCAATAATCTCTTCTGTTAATCCCGTTGCTAAATCGGTTGGCATATAAGTATGCTCTAACACATAAGGCTTGCCATCCAGAATTCTTAATCGAATAAGATTATAGACGGGCATACTTTTTTCAATCATCAGATGTTCCATCATTTCTTCACTTGGAAATTCTACTGTGAATTTGATGATTTTGCTTTCTAATTTGTGGCCTTGCATCTGTTTAGTTAATCCATCGTACTCATTAACGGCAGCATTTTTTTCATTTAATGGAGAATTTTTCATCACAAATGTTCCAGAACCACGCTGACGATAAATTAATCCTTCCATGGCTAAAATATCTAACGCTTTTTTGATAGTCATTCTACTAACTTTAAATTCTTCTGATAAGGTCACTTGATCTGGAATAAGAGATTCCACTTTGTAAATGCCATCTGTAATGCGACTTCTTATTTCTTTTGCTATCGCTTCATATTTTACCATTGAGGTTCCTCCTCGTTCTTCTATACACATTTATCATAGCTTAATAAAAATAATAAGACTAGCCATTTCAGATAAAAATAGCTTTTTTTCGAAATTATTAAAAATAAAAAAGAACTTGCCTCCAAAAAAGGCAAGTTCTTTCTATATTTGTTGTTTTTATGCCTTCGTATTTATAATTAGTCAGTCATAGAAACAGTATTTAGATTTACTTTATCCACTAATTTAAGGAATGGGAACCAGATTAATCCGATAAGAGCCATATCGATAATTTGAAGTACTCCACCCATTACTGAACTTGTAGCCATTATCCCATTCATAACCACTGGAATTGTCCACGGTATGATAACCCCTGTTGGAGTTGGGAATATATTTGCAGCCATCATAGCATAGTTGAAAGAAGTTGTTACTAATGGAGCAATAATCCAAGGAATAAAGATAGAAGCATTTAATACTAAAGGCATACCGAAAAGTAACGGTTCGTTAACATTGAAGATTGCAGGTGCTAAAGCTAAGCGACCAATTTCTTTGTTTTGTTTGCTCTTCATGAAGAAGGCTAACAATAATACAACGATTAAAGTACTACCTGATCCACCCATACCAACAGTGTACGTTTCCATAAATGGTTTAGTTACAATATGTGGTAAAGCTTCTCCAGCTTTGTAAGCATCAAGGTTTTCTAATGCTAATGTGTTCCAGATAGGATCCATTACTGAGTTAACAATAATTTGACCGTGTAATCCAAAGAACCATAAGAATTGTACGAAGAATACAGCAATCAAAGTAGCTGGTAATCCACTACCAAGAGCAGTTAACGGTTTTTGAATAACTGAGTATACTACATCATGTAAGTTAGTATCAAAGAAACCAGAAACAGCTGCATTAACCATTAAGAAGATAAATAATGTAATAAGAGCTGGTAATAAGGCAGCGAATGAATTTGCAACTGCTGGCGGAACACCATCAGGCATTTTAATTACAATACCTTTTTTAACGATACGTGTGTAAATTTCAGCTGCAATAAAGGCTGCAATCATTCCGATAAACATTCCTTTTGCACCTAAACGATCTAATGATAATACACCACTGACTGCTTCTCCGCCTTCCGTCACCATTGTGAATGGTGTTAAGATTAAGTATGCAGCTAATGAAACAGCACCACCAAAGGCGCCTTCAACATCATATGATTTACTTAAGTAGTAACCAATACCGAACGTAACGAAAATGGTTAGGATTGACATTGTCGCATTTTGTCCGTTTCCGAACAAGCTTCCTAAAGAACCTTTTGTATCATCACTGAAAAATGGCAAGTTATTAAATACAACTACGAATGAACCAAACATGGTAATAGGAAAAGCAAGCATAAATGCGTCACGTAAAACTTTAAGATAACGATTTTCGCCCAATTTTGCGGCAACTGGAAGTAATTTTTCACTTAGCTTATCAATAAAATTATTCACTAATATTCCTCTTTTCTTTTTTAAGTCTCTATTAAGTAATCTTACGTTAATTATTTACTCAAACTAAAAATAGGCCTCTTTTTAGTTCTTTTATCAATTCATTGAAATCGATTACATATAAATAATATCATTTTATTTTCTATATGTCTAGTCTTTTATTTAAAAAAACTAAACTTATATTAGAAAATGACAGCTAATAAAAAAATTGAGTTCTCCAAGTGGAAAACCCAATCATTTCGTACTTTTTAATTAAAACCGTTAGCGTCAGATACTTCTTTAAACCAACGCCCACTTTTCTTAACGGTTCTTTTACCTTCATTTTCTATGTCAACAGCAATAAACCCATAGCGGTTTTTATAAGCATTTGTCCATGACCAGTTATCCATACATGTCCACATATGGTAACCTTGTACATTACTGCCTTCTTGAATAGCTTTATGCATAAATGTTAAATGATCTTTGACGAATTCAATACGGTAATCATCTTCAATGATTCCATCAGGATTAACGTATGCTTCTTCGCCTTCTACACCCATCCCATTTTCAGAAATATAGCAACGAATATTGCCATAGTTTTCTCTTAGGTTTGTTAGAATATCGTATACCCCTTTTTCGTAGATTTCCCATCCACGGTAAGGATTCATTTTACGATCTGGTTTAATATAGTTATCAAAATAATCATCTGGCATAGGACCATCAGCTAATTTTTCTGATGATTCTTTAGCTTTGATACGACGAGGTTGGTAGTAATTAACGCCTAGCAAGTCGACTGTATTATTTTTGATTAGTTCTAAATCGCCTTCTTCAATCGTTGGCAAATGATCAATTTCTTTCAATAACTCAACCAAATCAGTTGGAAATTCTCCTTTAACTGAAGGATCTAAGAATGAGCGGTTAAAGAATGCATCTGCAAGTTGTGCTGCTTTTACATCTGTAGGATCTGTTTCATCTCTTGGATAGCTCGGTGTTAGATTCAAGATAATACCAATTTCGCCACCTAAGTTTAATGCATGGTATTCTTTAATTGCTTTAGCACTTGAAAGAACTTCATGGTAAGCAACTTGAACTGCATGTTTCATGTTTACTTCATTAGGGTAATGGAATTGATACAAGTATCCACCTTCAACAGGAACAATGGGTTCGTTATGTGTAAACCATTTTTTAACACGGTCACCAAATAATTCAAAACAAGTTTTAGCAAATACTACATAAGCTTCAACCGTTTCACGATTAACCCAACCACCTTTTTCTTGCAATTTCATTGGCATATCGAAGTGGTATAAGTTGATAAACGGTTCAATATCATTAGCAATCAATTCATCAATAACCGCATTATAAAAATCAACCGCTTTTTGATTTACTGCTCCAGTACCATCTGGAATCAAACGACTCCATTGAATAGAAGTTCTAAAGGTTGTGTGTCCTGTTTCTTTCATTAATTGAATATCTTCTTTATATTTTTCGTAAAAATAAGAAGTTTTTTCTGGTCCTACTTGATTGAAAAATTTTTCTGGTTCTTCGCGATACCAATAATCCCAAATATTGTCTCCTTTGTTATCGCCTTCAAAAACGCCTTCTGTTTGTGGGCCACTAGCTGCAGATCCCCACCAGAATCCTTTTGGAAATTCATAATTCATTTTATTAAACACTCCTTTTTTCATCTTAAACCAAGACAATTTGTCTAGTCTTTTGTATAAAACAATTATACATTTATGTAAATAAAATTACAAGTTGTTAGCGCTATATTTTTCAATAAAAAAAGAAACGCTCATAATTGAGTGTTTCTTTTTTTCTAGCCTAGTTAAGAGAGAGTGTACTAGGTAGTCTCTTTTTAAATACATACACTTTATCAAATCCGGCTTCTTTTGCCATTTTCAAGGCTATCTCTTGATTAAATCCAACGGTTTTCGCCTGGTGCGAATCTGAGCCAATCGTTAAAATTTCTCCACCTAATGCACGATACAAACGCAAAACAGCCATTGATGGAAAGGTTTCTATTAATCCGCTTTTTGATAATCCTGAGGTATTGATTTCAATACCAATACCTCGCTCTATCGCTTTAAGTAAGATTTTTTCAATAAGGGCTTTATACTTATCGAAATTATAATTGCCAACTGATTCTGTTGCGTAACGTTTGATTAAGTCTAAGTGTGCAATCACATCAATATCTGCCTGACTAACCAGCTCATAAACTTCTTCAAAATAGTCTTGGTAAATTTCTTCCTTCGTTTTATTTACCATAAACGTTCGCAATTTTTCTTCTTTGATATTATGAACGGATCCTAAAATGAAATCTAACTCCAAATCCGCTAAAGCTTCTTGATAGTCTTCTTTCATCAAATGCGGCTCGCATAACTCAATCCCAGCTTTAATGATTAACTGACTTCCAAATAGCTCACGGCATTGCTCAATTTGCGAAAAGTAGCGTTTGAAATCCATGTGTCCATAAGTCGGTGCTTTAGGGTTTACTGAAAAATGTTCCGTAAAACAGATTTCAGCGATACCTTTATTTATCGCTTGTTGGCAAACATCTTTCATCTGAGCTTTGGAGTCAAACGAATTATCTGTGTGGTGATGGTATTCCATAAAATCCATTTACACTCACTCCTTTACCTTTGTTCTTCCTAAAAAAATAAGATAACCCATCTTTTAAATGGATTATCTTATTTTAGTTTACCGTAAATGGCCTGGCATAGAAACAGATCAATTAGTTTATTTCTTTATAGTGTTTAATGACATTTTCAACTGTGAAACCATACTTTTCAATAACTTCTTCTCCAGGACCTGCTGCTCCAAATGTATCAATACTCATCACACTACCTTTTGTTCCAGCATACTCCCTCCAACCGAGTTTAGAACCCATTTCTATCGTCAATCGTTTTTGAATGTTATCTGGTAAAATAGTCTTTTTATACTCTTCTGTTTGTTTTTCAAATAAATCCCATGATGGCATACTGACAACTGTTACGTGAATTTTTTCGTCAGCCAATTTACTTTGTGCTTTAATGGCTAACGAAACTTCAGATCCGGCAGCAATGAGGATTCCGCTTGGCTCTTCTTTTGCTTCAGAAATAACATATGCCCCCTTTTTAACGCCTTCTGCTATCTTATTATTTGTGTTCTCAAGTGTGGGTAAACCTTGTCTTCCCAAAACAATCATGGTAGGTCTATCCTTTTGTGTTAAAGCTATTTTCCAAGCTTCTTTTGTTTCATTTGCATCAGCTGGTCTAATTACAGAAAGATTGGGCATTGCTCTAAAAGCTGCCAATTGTTCTACCGGTTGATGTGTCGGTCCATCCTGCCCGACTACAATGCTATCATGCGTAAATACATAAATCACTGGCACATTCATTAAAGCCGATAATCGAATAGCTGGTCGCAAATAATCAGAGAACACAAAAAATGTACTTACAAAAGGTCTGAGATAATGTAAGGCCATCCCATTAGCAATACCACCCATGGCAAATTCTCTAACCCCAAACATTACATTACGACCTGCATAATTTGATTTTGTGAAGTTATCATATTTAGTTAATCTAGTCTTTGTTGAAGCATCTAAATCCGCAGATCCTCCCACTAATTCTGGGCTATTCGTTGCTAACGCATTTAAAATCTCGCTGCCGCTTGCTCTCGTTGCTATAACTTCCCCTTCAGTGTATAAAGGTAAGTTTTCATTCCAATTTTCTGAAAAATCCCCTACTATAATTCTTTTTAGTTCTCTAGCTAAATCAGGATATTTTTCTTTGTATTGTTCAAATAATTGATCCCATTCTTTTTCTTTTTCTTCTCCATTTTTTTGAATTGTTTCAAAATCAGTATAAACTTCTTTCGGTACATGGAAATCTTCATATTCCCATCCATAAAATTCTTTAGCTTTTTTTATTTCTTCTGCACCTATTGGATCACTATGAATGTCACTAGTCCCTTGAAGAGTAGGAGCACCATAACCAATTATTGTTTTAATTTCGATGATTGTTGGCTTATTTTGTTCTGCTTTGCCTTCAATAATAGCTTTTTCGACTGCATCAACATCGTTACCATTCTCAACTAATAGATAATGCCAGTTCATTGATTCAAAACGTTTTTGAATATCTTCCGAAAAGGAACGGTTCAAATCTCCATCTAGGCTAATGTCATTAGAATCATACAGTACAATTAGACGTCCTAAACCAACATGACCTGCAAATGAAGCTGCTTCATAAGACACACCTTCCATTAAATCGCCATCCCCACAAATGGTATAGGTAAAGTGATCTACGATTGGAAAGCCGTCTTTATTATAGGTTTCTGCTAGATGTCTTTCAGCTAGTGCCATACCAACACTTTGAGGTATTCCTTGTCCTAATGGTCCGGTTGTAGCTTCAACTCCGGGAGTAATTCCATATTCAGGATGTCCTGGTGTTTTACTATTCCATTGCCTAAATCGTTTTATTTCGTCTAAGGATAGATCAAATCCGGATAGATGCAATAGGATATATTGAAGTAATGAGCCATGTCCTGCTGATAGGATAAAACGATCTCTATTAAACCATTTGGGGTTGCTAGGATTTATATTCAAAACTTTTTTCCACAGACTGTACGCCATCGGAGCCGCACCCATTGGCATACCTGGATGTCCATGTTGGGCCTTTTCAACACTATCCATCGCAATTGTACGAATAGTATTGATAGATAATTCTGAAATTAAATTGTCATTTTTCATTGTACTTTCTCCCTCCGTAACCGACTATTTTAATAGTTAATTATCCTGCTTACTCTAAAATGCTACAAAAAAAGTGAATACATCACTAATGAGTATCCACTTTTTATTCATTGTCTTATTTAATAGACTTATTTATTTTGCTTCTGCCGTTTTCTTTTTAAACGGTATTGCCATTAATACAAGAATTACAACTAAACTTACTACAATTGCAATTGGCCCTGCATAATTTGCTAATGATCCAAAGAATAGACCACTAACACCAAAGTCGGCATCAGAGAAAGTTGTACTTGCAAAACCTAAATCTCCTAATACAGGCATTAAGAATAACGGTAAGAATGAAACAATTACCCCATTAACAAATGAACCTGCTACAGATCCTTTAATTCCACCAGTTGTATTGCCGAATACTCCAGCTGCAGCCCCTGTAAAGAAATGAGGTACAACTCCTGGTAAAATCACTGTACTTCCTACAGCCAACATGATAGCTAGACTAACAATTCCTCCTAAAAAGCTAGAGAAGAAACCAATCAATACAGCATTGGGAGCAAAAGTAAAAATGATTGGAACATCTAGTGCTGGTTTAGCATTTGGAACTAATTTTGTAGAAATCCCTTTAAATGCTGGGACAATTTCTGCTAGAACTAAACGAACACCTGCTAAGATTACAAATACTCCAGCAGCAAAGTTACCTGCTTGAATTAGTGAGAAGACTAAGAAGTTTGTTCCACCACTAAGTTCTGCTTCAATAAACTGAGGACCTGCAAATAGAGCAACGATGAAATACATTACAATCATAGTAATTGCAATACTTACTGTACTGTCACGTAAGAAACCAAGTCCTTTTGGAAAGTTGATATTTTCAGTGGAATGTTCTTTATCCTTTTTAAAAATTCTTCCAATATAACCACTGACCGCATAACCTACTGCGCTAAAGTGACCTAATGCAACATTATCATTTCCAAGTAATTCACGCATAAACGGTTGAACAATAGCGGGTGATAAAGTCATAATAATACCTAACGCTACAGAACCAGCAATGATTAAAGGTATTGTATCGAATCCGGCTACAGCCATTATTACAGCTAACATACAAGCCATATATAACGTATGGTGTCCTGTCAAAAAGATGTATTTAAATCTGGTGAATCGTGCAATTAGAATATTAGCAACCATTCCAAAGAACATGATCAAAGCAGTGTTTGTGCCATATTCAGTTAAAGCTAATGCAACGATAGCTTCATTATTTGGAACAACTCCTGCAATATTGAAAGCTTCTTGGAACATTAAACCGAATGGTGCTAAAGAGGTTTCTAATATTCCTGCACCTGCTTGTATCACTAAGAAACCAACAAATGTTTTAACTGTACCTTTTATGACATCCGACGTTTTTTTCTTTTGTACCAAAAGACCAACTAAAGCAATAAAGGCTACTAGAATGGATGGTGCGCTTAAAACATCAATTAAAGTATTCATATTCGTTCTATCTCCTTTTCATCTATCAATTTTTTATTGTAACTAATTCTATAGCATCCCTTTTTCTTCAAGTACTTTTTTTACTTTCACTCTCAACTCATCAATATCAATGATACTGTCTAGAATCACTACATTACCTAACTGTTCCCCACCTTCTGCAATATCTTTAGCTAAGAAAAAGACATCTGCATCTCCTGGTTGTGCAGAACTTAAGTCAGAATGCGAAACCTCTACATCCGTTACTCCTAATTCACCCAATACTTGATTGATATTCATTTCCACCATAAAACTTGTCCCTAAACCTTGTCCACAAACTGCTAAAATTTTCATTATTCATCTTCTCCTTTTTTTATAATACTAATTATTTCTTCTGCTGTTTTTGACTCTTTAATCGCATTTAATGTTGTATCATTGCTTAAAAGCTTTGTTATTTGTGCTAACGCTTTCAAATGCGCCTGGTTATCAATCGCTGCTAAACAAATAAAAATATCAATTTTATGTTCTTCTTTATCTAACAATAATACTGGAGTAGTTGTTCTTAGAAATGAAATACCTAAACTATTTACTCCCGCTTCAGGTCTTGCATGTGGAATAGCTATTCCTTTACCTATATGGATATAAGTTCCAATTTCTTCTACATTTTTTATCATAGCATCCACATACCCTGATTGAACTTTATTAGATTCAACTAAAGGTTGAGCCGCTTTAGCTATTGCTTTTTTCCAATCCATTTCTTCATTTGTAAATTGAATCATATCTTTAGTTAATAATTCTGAAAGCATTGGCTTATAACTCCCCTTTTCTATTTCTTTTGAATGGATAAGATTCACCAGTTCTGATAACATCTTATCCTCATCTTTTACTTCTGTATATTTATGGATAATTTTCATTAATTGATCAATAGAAATATTTCTCAAATTTAATCTTGGAAACTGAGTAGCTACAGATTGAATCAAATAATTTTTTTCAATATCCGTTAATAATGGCTTAACTCGATATACTGGTTTAATTGAAATAACCTCTACTGTTGAAAAAATCAAATCATATTCCGTAATTGGAATGTGATAAATTTGCTCAATCGCATGAACACGAGAAAACCGAATACTTGGAAACATATCTTGTAACTGTGAACGGAGCATAATTGAAGTGCTGACACCATTCGAGCAAACAACTAAGGCGTTTATTTTTTCTGGTTCTTTTTCTTCATTTCTTTCTAGGTAACCGCCAAAATGTAAGGTGAAAAAACTTATTTCAGTTTCACTAATCGTTTTCCCTGTCAAAGCAGATAAAGGTTCCAATGCTCTTTTTACAAATCCAAACAAATCAGCATATTCAGTCTTTATTCTTTTTATCATTGGATTAACTAGTGGAATTTCAAATGTAATTCTAAAAAAAGCTGGAACCAAATGATTATACAAACTGTTTTTTAATTGCGGTTTATTTTTTAAAGGCAATAATGTACTCTTTTCAAATTCTTCAATAATTTGTTCAGCTAATTCTTCAAGAAAAGGGTTCTCTTTATCCTCAATCTCTTGTTGAGTTATCAATAATTGAACAGTAAGAAAATACGAACCATTTATAGCTTTTTCATTAAACAAACTATCAGCTAATTGTTTCCCTTTTTTAAACAGTAGTTGTCTTTCTAACAATTGCTTTTCAAATTCCGTATAATTAAGCTTATCAGTTTTATTCCTTAACTTAACAAAAAGAATGTGCATGAGCATTTCTATTTTTCTACTTTTTACTAGCTTTAAATTAGTTCTTATTAATGCTTCTTCAACCAACTGTTGAACATGTGTAAGTTGATTTTCTTTTCGCCATGCTTTTAAAATTAAGTTTATTAGTTCTTTTCCAAGAGGCTGTGTTAATAGGTAATCAATACAATAAGAAGCAAATTTCCATTTATCATTCTCACTTCCTGTTAAGTAGTACCCCTCCTTTCTTGAATATACTAGGCTGATATTCCACTTCTCACAATTTAATTTTGTTTTTTTCACATCAGTCAAAGCTGTATTTTTACTTACGCCTAGCAATAATTGATAATGATAATTTGATACTGGTTCCGTTCTTATATAGGTGTATAGATAAATTAACAGACTCCGTGTATCTTCAGCTATAACGAACTGTTTTGTATTAAAGTCTAATGGTAACCCTATTTGGATGCGTTTTTTTAAACTTGGATCTATAAAAAAGTTATCCTTATTAATCTTAATCATTGGTAAATCCATCATTTGCAATGTATCGTTAACTTTATCTAAATCATATTGAAGTTGTCTTTCAGATAGGTTCAATTCTCTCATAACTTCAAATTTACTCATCTTATTATGGGTCGTTATTTCTTCGAATAATTTGTAAGCCCTCTCATCAAACAAAAGAGTTCCTCCTTTTCTTAATTTAACTATAGTTGTTTCATCAATCTACATCAATTGGATTTAAACCCAATTGATGTAATCGTTTTCCATAACCGTTGTGCCTACTATCGAATCTGGACTATTAAATCACTTGCTTTTAAACTAAAAAAGTAAGTTGAACCCTCATAAATAGGGGATTCAACTTACTTAATCAATTACCCACCTAATGTAACATCTTGATCTTGGTACCATTGCAATACCTATATGTTTAGGCAGACGCTTGTATATTACCATTCTGTCTTCCCCCTTTATCCATCACTATGTTATTGTAACTGAATTCTTGTTAAATAAATAATAAAGCACTTTAACCTAAAAGAAATCTACCAGAGCCAATTTACTCTGGTAGATTTCTTCTTTAGCTGTATTTATTTTATTCTTCAATTTCAAATGAACGTAGAGTATAAAGCATCATTCTTTTTTCCATAGGTTCACCTAAGTTTTTGAAACTAAACAGATAGTCTGTTTCGTCTACAAAATATCTTAAAGTGAAAACTTCTTCCCCATGGTTCAAAAATAATTCTAACAATGAACTTTCGACTAACAATCGTAATTCTGTCAATTCACGTGTTAAAAACGTCGCTCTTTCCTCTCTCATATTTGTCTTCCAGTTCGTCCGTATTATAGAAAGTTTTCTAGTTTTGGATTGGTACAAGATTTCAATTTCGTTTCTTAAATTTATCACAAAGTCTGTAGCTACTGAACCCCATTCAATCAGAATATCTTGTTGTAACGACGACAATTTAATAACTTCACTTTGACTACTTTTAATGATTATAGGACTTGTTTCTCTTAAATTCGCTATATCAGAAAGTGGGTACTGAGTAAGTTTTTCACTTTCGTAATGCACCTCTCTAGGAATTGTTAACGCATGTAGCCAACCTTGCTTTCTAGTAGGTACCGCTGCTTCAACTTTAGGATCCATCACACCTACCCACCCGTATAGAATTGTACGTCCAACATCATCCACAAAAGTCTGAGGAGCATAAAACTCAAAACCATGATCCAGTTCTTTAAAGTCTTGAGCATTTTTTTTAAAGACACCATTTTCTGTAAAATGACCTGTAAAATAGCCACTTTGATAAATATTACGGTATTTTTCTCCTTCAACTTCTAAGCCTTGCGGTGAAAAGGAAAAGATATCTGTATCCGCAAACCTTAAGATATCAGGGCATTCCCACATATACCCTAATGATAAGGGCTCATCAAGCAATGGACCAACCAATGTCCAGTTTACTAAGTTGTTTGATTGATAGATTAAGGCATCACCTACTAAATTTTCTTTTTGTGCTCCTAATACCATCCACCATTTGCCAGCTTTACCTTGCCAAACTTTTGGATCTCTTACATGTGCTGTATATCCTTTTATAGGGTGTTCTAAAACAGGGCCTTTTTTCTCAAAATAGTTGCCATCTTTTGATACAGCCAAACATTGGTAGCTAAAACGTTCGCCATTTTCTCCTCGGACGTTTCCTGTGTAGAATAAATAAATTTCTTCGTTAAAAACAACAGCACTTCCAGAATAACATCCGTCTTTATCGTACCAATCAGTAGGCTCTAATGCTGGTTTATAAGATTTCCATTGGATGAAATCTTTAGTCGTTACATGACCCCAGCTTTTTGATTGATGTGTAGTATCCGTCTGGTTCCATTGAAAGAATACATGATAAACACCTTTAAAGTGAACTAGTCCATTTGGATCGTTTAACAGTCCTTTAGGCGGTGTAACATGATATCCTAACTTGTAATCATTTATTTCATCCGTTTGTCCCATCTATCTAAACGTCCTTTCATCCTTCTAATTCTTGTCTCATTTTATCGCTGTATCCAAATAGATAAGTTAATACAAATGCTACACCGATAGCAATGATATTTGTTAAAATATACAACAAAATTTGACCATTTAAATAAAGTAATATTCCTGGTATAACCGTAAGTGACATTCCAGTTGCTTCTAATCCAACTAAGCTAGCAAAAAAACCACCAACTCCACCACCAACTAAACCAAAAATAAAAGGTTTAATATAACGCAAGTTTACACCAAATACAGCTGGTTCAGTAATGCCTAAAAAGGCTGCAAGTGTAGAGGGATAAGCCAGCGCTTTTAATTTCTTAGATTTCGTTTTCATTCCAACTGCTAATGCTGCTCCACCTTGTGCAGCTACACTCGCTGTAATGATCCCATTGTAGGGATTAACACCTGTATTAGCTAATAATTGTATCTCCATAAAGTTGAAGAGATGATGAATTCCAGTTACCACAATCAATTGGTTCACGGCACCTAGAATTAAACCGGCTAAACCAAACGGTAAAGCTAATACCCAAATCGTTGCATTTAAAATTACTTCTTCTAAAGAGTGAAAAATTGGTCCGATGATAAATAATGACAAGATACTCATGATTAATAGTGTCATGAATGGTGTAACCAATAAATCAAGTGTCTCAGGTACGTATTTACGAATCCATCTTTCCAATTTCGCTCCGACAAAACCTGCAATAAAAGCAGGCAATACCGTTCCTTGATAGCCGACTACGGGAATAAAACCAAACATAGTGATTGGATCTACTGTTCCGCCTGCTACTTCATAAGCATTTGGCAATGCAGGATTAACGAGCATCAACCCTAAAACAATCCCAATGACTGGAGAACCGCCAAATACTTTAAAGGATGACCAAGCTACAAGTGCTGGTAAAAAGGCAAATGCTGTATCTGTTAATACTTCAGTATATAATAAGAAATTAGGGCTGATATCCGTTGGGACCATTCCAAAAACGGCTAAAACTTGTTCTTGTGTCAATAGACCACGTAATCCCATAAACAACCCTGTAGCAACTAACACAGGAATAATTGGGACAAATATATCCCCAAACGTACGAATCATTCGTTGGAACACATTTCCTTGTTGTTTAGACTCTTCTTTCATCTCACCAGTTGATCCTTCAACTGCACCTAAACCTACAACTTCTTCAAAAATCTTGTTTACGGTACCGGTTCCAAAAATGATTTGGAATTGTCCAGAATTATAAAACGCACCTTTAACTTTCTCGGTATTTTCTACTTCGTCTTTATTTACCTTACTTTGATCCTTAACCATAATACGTAATCTTGTTGCACAATGAGCCACCGAATTGATATTCTCTTTTCCACCAACAGCAGCAATGACTTGTTTGGCTATTTCTTTATTATCTGACATGCTTTTTCCTCCTTTTCATTTTTGGAACCGGTTTCTTTTTTTAGTTTACCTTATTTTTTTTACTGTGTCTACTAATACATAAAAAAAACACTTCTATTATTTAGAAGTGTTTTTTTCAACTGGCATAGTTGATTCTCTTTTGATTAGCTTGTTGGGTAATTCCAAATTATCTATGGTCTTTCTTCCTTCGATTAATCCAATCATGTTAGCTACCGAGAGAGTACCCAATTTTTTATAAGGATATTCGACTGTCGTTATAGATGGTGTAACGATCGACGTGACTTCATATCCCCCAAATCCTGATAAAGAGAAATCGTTTGGGATACTTAGTCCTAATGTATGTGCTGCCTTCATAACAGCTAAAGCAATATTATCAGTAGCACAAAGAATATATGTCGCAGAAGTTTTAGGTAATACATTCATCGCTTTTTCATACGCCTTTGAAAAAGAAAAATTGGTTTCAATAATTTCAATAGACGTGCTAGTGCTTTTTTGTAAAGCATCCATGACACCTTTTGATCTCAGTTTTCCGACTGCATGATCTTCTTTAGAAACCATAAAAACCAAGAAATTATTATGACCTAAATCTGTTGCATAACTTCCCATCTTAAGCCCAGCTTCATACTCTTGATGAACTATCGTATGTAAGCCTTCTGCCGATTGACCCAAAAGTAAAACAGGGATTTCAACTTCTGCTATTGCTTTACGATGAGCCGGGGTTACAATTGTGGCTAAAAGAATAATCCCGTCAACTTTCTGTTTTGCCAATGTGTAAATGTTCTCAACTTCTCGTTCAACACTTTGATTCGTATTTGTAATAATTAATTGATACTGCTTATTTCTTAATTCTTCGTCAATGCTTGCTAAAATAGCATTCGTTGCGAATGAATCTAAGCGAGGAATGATGGTACCAATCATATTTGTTTTTTTCGCTTTTAAGCTCTGGGCAAAAGTATTAGGTGCATAACCTGTTTCTTTTACAATAACATCTAATTTGGCTTTCGTTTTTTTACTCACAGATCCGCCATTCAGATACCTAGAAACGGTACTTTTAGCTACTCCAGCTTGTTGAGCGATATCCTTTATGGTCACCATCTTATCACCTTACATTTCTTTGAACAATCTATTTATTTTCTTCAATAGCCATTAATAGACAACCCGTAATACCTGCATTATCTTCCAGTTCAGGTGTTACGATGTACTCATCTAAAGCAGGAGTACTGACATAGTCAGCCATTAGTTGGGTAAATTCTTTTTTAATTAAAGGAAGTAATTGTGCTTGTTTCATAACGCCTCCACCCAAGATAATTTTTTCTGGGCTAAGAATCAATGTATAATTTACTAAAGCTTGTGCTAAATAGAAAGCTTCTATTTCCCAAACCTTTTTATCGTCTGCCAAATCGTGCCCTTTTTTCCCATAACGTTTTTCAATGGCAGGACCTGCAGCGACACCTTCTAAACAATTCCCGTGATATGGACAGACGCCTTCAAAATCATCATCAGGATGCATACTAACCAAAAGATGTCCCATCTCCGGGTGACCAAAACCACTCAATACTTTTCCGTCAACGACAGCGCCGCCGCCAATACCAGTTCCAACCGTTAAATAGAGACAACTTTCAGTCCCACGCGCACTACCTTTTTTAAGTTCCCCATATGCAGCTGCATTTACATCTGTCGTCCAAGACACCGGAACGTTATATCTTTGTTTAACTGTTCCTAAAAAATCAAAATTCTTCCAAGCTGTTTTAGGAGTTGATGTCACGTACCCATATGTAGCTGATTTTTCATTTACATCAATTGGGCCAAACGAACCTATTCCAATAGAGTTTAACGAATACTGATCAAAGAAATCAAAGACTTGTTTGAGCGTTTCTTCAGGTGTTGTTGTTGGGATACTTACACGTTCTTTTATCTCTAATTGCATATCGCTGACTGCACAAACAAATTTTGTTCCGCCTGCTTCAATTGCGCCATACATCATTCATTTTTCCTCCTACTAATCCTTTGTTTTAAGCAAAGAAAAGGTTTTCTTAATCCTAATAATACCACAGAATTTTTTGGAGTACTAGACGAGTATCTATTTTTAACGGCTCTATACGTTTTAGTGTGGATAGATGAATTTAGTTGATCACACCATTTCTGGAAGAATAAGATTGTTTGTAGCAGCAACACTATTGAATGAAGAGCTTTTTTGATATTTCCAAAACAAAAAGTTTTTATAGAAGAAAATCCTTCCATAAAAACTTTTTGACTGTACTCATTCGGTATAAGTGTTGAAATAAATCAAATCTTTAAAGACAAATAATTTACGTTCGTACTCTAACTTATCCATTTCCTTTAATTTCTTGATAGTATTTCCTACTGTTTCTCTTGAACAGCCACTCATGTCTGCTACTTCATTAATGGTAATAGGATAAGGTATTTTAACCATTGTTGGATTTGTATAGTCGCCTAACTCTTTCATTAAATAATTCAGCGTTTTAATAATCCGATTCGTCGCATTTGAAACGACTATATATTGCACTCTTTTTTCATGACTTTCAAGAATTTTAGATAATTTATGATAGAAGTAAATCATTTGTTTAGGATTATCGGTTATCAGTTTTTCAAAAAGAATCGTTGGAATATAGTACAACTCAATATCTGTAACAGCGTATGCAGAATAATGATAAGTTTCATCGGAGAACATCCCACCATATGGGAATAAGGTTTCTTTTTTTACATAATCTGTATAGGTGTAAAAAGCACTTTCATCATATTTTTCAAGTTTAACCAATCCACTGACTAAATAAAATATTTTTTCACGGATATCCCCTTCATCAAATAAAACTTGCCCTTTTTTATACTTGCGCAAATACATATTTTTTCGGAGGTGATTAAACTCTGGATCAGTAAATTCTGAAAAGACAGGCTTGTAACGAAGCTCGTATAGATTGGTCATCTTTTTTTGAATAGTTGTCATCAAAACACTCCTCAATTTAAGATTCCTATTCATTCTAATCATCTCATCCATTGAAAAATCATCCAAGATAATTTATTCACAATTCAATTATAACATAAAAGCAAAAAAACCCATCATAATAACGGGCTTTCTTGCTTTATTATGTGGCATTCCTAATAACGCTTACATCACTTTGTAATAATTGTACCGGCTCCTTGAGTTAAAACGAATTCGATATTTTCTAAAGAAGTAATGATTGCTTTTCCATCTTTTGAATTTTCAACAAAAGCAATTGCTGCCTCTACTTTTGGCAACATACTTCCTGCGGCAAATTGATTTTCAGCGATATAACCTTTCATTTCTTCAATAGATACTTCGCTTAACTGTTGCTGATTCGGTTTATTGAAATTGACGTATACGTTATCTACGCCAGTTAAAATAACCAATAAATCGGCTTGGATTAATTCTGCTAATTTTTGTGAAGCAAAATCTTTATCGATGACAGCTTCTACTCCTCTTAGCTCATTGTCTTTTTTGATGACTGGAATACCTCCACCGCCAACCGTAATGGGAATGACCCCATTTTCAACTAATTGATTGATCACAACATGTTCTTTTATGCTGATTGGTTTTGGAGAAGGAACGACTTTACGCCAGCCTCTTCCAGCGTCTTCTTTAAAGATAACGTCAGCTTTTTCCATTTCTGCTTTAGCTTCGACTTCAGTTAGAAATGGTCCAATGGGTTTACTTGGGCTTTTAAAAGCTGAATCTGCTTCATCAACGACGACTTGAGTGATCAACGAAACGACTTGTTTCGTTAGATTTCTTTTTTCTAATGCGTGTGAAAGTGCATTTTGCATCCAATAACCAATGCTTCCTTGAGTCATGGCTACACAAGTATCTAATGGCATGGCTGGATTTTTCGAACTATTTGCCGCATTTTGTTGTAATAGTAAGTTTCCCACTTGCGGTCCGTTACCATGAGAAATGACTAAATCATCCCCATTTTCAATAAATTTGACCAAATATTCTGCTGTTTCTGCAAGTGCCTGCTGCTGAGCTTTAGCGCTAGCATCATTTGATAATATAGCATTTCCACCTAAAGCTACCACAATTTTTCTTTTTTTCATATCTGTCACGTCCCTTTACATATTACTGATATCAATTGAACCATTTGCTATTTGAAAGATAGCTATCAAAAAGAGAACCACTACGACCGCAGCCGCAATCCATTCGCTTTTAGTAAATAGTTTTTCTTTATTTTCTTTTTGTACCCAAGCATAAATAATGATTCCTGGTGCGTACAACAACATTGTTAGCAGTAAATAATCCACTCCACCTGCATAAATCAACCAAACAGCATAAATACTAGCTATTATTCCAATAAAAATATTTTGATTACGGCGTTTTGTGTCACTTGTTTCCATTAGCGACAGTTTCAATTGATAAAATGCTGTAAATGCATAAGGAATTAAAATGGCTGATGAAGCCAATGAAAAAGCGAAATTGTAAGCTCTGGAACTGATTAAAAAAGTAAATAAGAATAATTGAATCAATATATTCGTAAATAACAATGAATTGACTGGCGCTCCATTTTTATTTTCTTTAGAAAAGAACTTAGGAAAAGCCCCTTGTTTAGCCGCTTGATAAGGCAATTCTGCCGCAAACATAGTCCAAGCAAGCCAAGCACCTGAAACAGAAATGATTACACCAATATTGATTAATACTGCACCCCACTTACCTACCACGCTTTCTAATAAATAAGCCATTGCAGGTTGAGGCAAATCAGCTAATTCTGGTCTCGTTAAAACGGCCATTGATAGGATAGTCGTCAATAAATAAATCGCAATGACAGTTACCAATCCGATAATCGTTGCTTTTCCAACGTCAGATTTTCTATTGGCACGTCCAGAGAATACAACTGCTCCTTCAATACCAATAAACACCCAGACCGTTACAAGCATCGTTCCTTGAACTTGATCCATCACTTCTTTAAAAGAGAACTCGCCTGAAATGGTTCCCCAGAAGTCAGCGGTAAATATATCTAGTTTAAAAGCAACGAACATCGCAACGAAAAAAATTGCCAAAGGAATCAATTTAGCTGCTGTAACAATCGTATTGATAAATGAAGCTGTTTGGACTCCTTTTAATATAAGGGCATGAACCAACCAAAGCATGACCGATGCTCCAATAACTGAAGCTAAGTTTTGACCATCTCCAAAAATAGGGAAAAAGTACCCAATGGAACTAAACAGCAATGTTCCATAAGCCACATTTCCTAAGAAAGCTGACAACCAATAACCCCAAGCAGAATTGAACCCCATATATTTTCCAAAGCCTTCTTTAGCATAACTATATATTCCGGCATCCAAGTCAGGGCGCTTAGCAGACAAATTTTGAAAACAGAAAGCTAAAAATCCCATACCTACACCGGCAATGACCCAACCGATAATAACTGGACCTACAGAAGCTTCGACGGCCATGTCGGACATGAGGTTGAAAATTCCACCACCAATAATTGACCCTACAACAAGGGCAACTAAAGGCGTTATGCCTAATTTTTTCTCTTCCATTATTTTTCCTCCTCCTTTTTATTAACGTTACGGGTTCAGTTAATTTTATGAAATAAAGTATGAGAAGCTTGTCTCCTCATACTTTATATTCAATTAATTTTTCATTCTTAAACTTTGGGAATAAATAAATTACCTAACGTTGCAGCCATAATCGCTTTTATAGAGTGCATGCGGTTTTCAGCTTGTTCAAATTGTCGTGCATGTTTACTTCTAAATGCTTCATCCGTAATTTCCATCGCATCAATATGGTGTTTTGCTTTTACGTCTCTTCCATAGTCGGTATTGGTATCATGAAAGGCTGGTAGACAGTGTAAAATAATCATGTCCTCTTTTCCAGTAGCACGAACCATCTCCATATTTAACTGATAAGGCGTCAATAACTCGATCCGTTCTGCAAACTTATCTTCTTCTCCCATAGATACCCAGACATCGGTATATAACACGTCTGCGCCTTTAACACCTTCTGCAACATCTTTTGTGATTATCAATTTGCTACCAGATTGTTTCGCAAAAGATTGAGCCATATCCACTAATTCTTTTTCTGGGAATAATGATTCAGGAGACACGATTCGAATGTTTACTCCTAAAATTGCGCCTGTGACTAGCAAGCTGTTTGCTACATTGTTACGGCCATCTCCAACATAGGCTAACGTAAGCCCTTCAAGGTGTCCAAAGTTTTCTTTAACCGTCAAAAAGTCTGCGATCATTTGCGTTGGATGCCATTCATCCGTTAACCCATTCCATACAGGGACTCCTGAAAACTCAGCTAATTGTTCTACAGTACTTTGTTTGAATCCACGAAATTCAATTCCATCGAACATACTTCCGAGTACTCGAGCTGTATCTTCAACAGATTCTTTTTTACCTAATTGAATATCATTTTTCCCAAGGTACTCAGGATGTGCACCTAAATCAATAGCTGCTGTAGTAAACGCAGCCCGCGTACGAGTAGAAGCTTTTTCAAATAATAAAGCGATATTTTTCCCTTCTAAATAGTGGTGTGGAATACCTCTTTTTTTCAAATCTTTTAAATGTGCAGATAGGTCGATTAAATACATCAATTCTTCTTTTGTAAAATCTTTTTCAGCTAATAAACTGCGTCCTTGAAATACTTGTTTTGTCATTACTTATTCCTCCATATACTTATTAATTGGTTGTGAAATTAGGTTTATCTGATAGGTAGATCCTCACGAACTAAAGGCATACTCATACAACGAGGACCGCCACGACCTCTAGATAATTCACTTGAAGCAATTTCAATAACCTCAATGCCGTGACTTCTTAATAACGCGTTAGAAACATAATTGCGGTCATAAGTGACAACTACTCCAGGTGCAATAGCTAGTGTATTGGATCCGTCATTCCATTGCTCACGAGGTGCCGCAATCGCATCTCCACCACCGCAAGGAATCAATGTCAACTTCGGTACATTCAGTGCTTCACGTAAAATTTCTTGCAAATCAGAACGGTGAGTCATTTTGATAGTTCCAGCTTCTTCGCCCTTTTCCAAAATGTACGTATCTACTTCACCACCATTTTTTTGAATCCCTGGATGAATAGTAAATTTATCGTAATCAACCATTGTAAACACCGTATCTAAATGCATCATAGCGCGGACATTTGGTATTTTGATTGCCAAAACTTTCTCAAAATTAGAGTTTCGATCAAACAATTCAGTTGCAAGTTGTTCAATCGCTTTAGCTGATGTTCGTTGTGAGATACCAATAGCCAATACTTTATCGTTTAAAACTAACTCATCTCCTCCTTCAATGCGAGATGTATGATTCCGGTCACGCCATACTTCTACACCTTGACCAGCGAATCTGGGATGGTGTTTTATAATCACTTCAATAAAGAGCGACTCTCTGTTACGAGCTTCAAAAGCCATATGATTGATAGTTAGTCCTTTTCCAATTGCTGCAGCTGGGTCTCTTGTAAAGTAAAGGTTAGGCATAGGATCCATGAAAAATGGATAGACTTCTTCACTAGAAATATCTGCTAAATGATGGCTTTCAATACTGACATCTTTTTTACGGACACCAGCCATAATGACATCTACCATTTCTTGTGTATCGAAACCTAGCAAATATTTTTTTAGTCCCTCTCTAACCCCTTCCGTTTCAAGTTTCGACTCATCTAAAATACGTTCAACAAATTTCTCTCTCCCGTTTGCTGCATCTATCGCTTCTGCAGTTAACTTTTCTAAATACAATACTTCTACCCCGTGATCTATTAAAGCTTGAGCAAATGCATCGTGTTCTTTTTGAATAACTGGCAAATGCGGAATATCATCAAATAATAAACGCTCCATAATCTCTGGCGTTAAATTTTCGACTTCTTTACCTGGTCTTTTCAATAATACTGTTTTCAATTTTCCAATTTCGGACATTACGTGAATGGGTGTCGTCATTTCTTTTTCCTTCCTTTCTTAAAGCTTCTATTTATTATATAATAATGATAACGTTTACATTATTTTTATGAAAGTTTGAAATCCGCACTAGAAATGTCGATTTCATCACATTATTTCACGACTTTTTCATATATATTCTAATTATGGAATATTCATTCCACAACGAATCTTTATACTGTATATGACTTTCGTTTATACACTTTTTATGAATGAATTTTTTTTAGAAAAGAGGCTGATTATGAAGAAAAATGATCGATTATTTGCAATAAAAAAACTAATCCTCAATAACGATATTGCTACACAGCAAGAATTGATGGACTATTTGAAAAATGAAGGTTTTCAAACCACCCAAGCCACATTATCCAGAGACATCAAAGAATTAAATTTAATCAAAGTAACTCAAACAGATAGGACAACCAAGTATACATTCTATCATGATGCTTATCAGGAAAAGCATTTGTGTTACAGACTAGAAAAAGCGCTACATCAATACGCAAGAAGTGTTACTGCTGTCCAATTTTTAGTTACCATTCTGGTTACACCCAATTATCCCAATGTTATTGCATCTTTAATTGATGAATTAAAGATGCCGTCTATCGTTGGTACGATTGCCAGTTTTGATACTTGTTTAATTATTTTACACAATGAGAACGATGCGCGTTTATTGTGCGACTCTTTTTCAAGCATCATTCATAAACAAGCTGTTCTGAATTTAGAAAAAGAAGTGTCTTTTTTATTCCCAAAGTAACTTATATAGCACGACAAAAAAACTAACTTGAAAAAATTCGGTGTTTAAACCAGAATTTCCAAGTTAGTTTTTTAAATTAAACCGTTTTAGTTAAATTCAATTGCTTTTATTTCAACATCGATATTGTTGTTAGTAGCTTTAGAGTATGGGCAGAAAGCATGAGCTTTTTCAGCTAACTCTTGTGTTGCTTCAAGCGTTTGTCCTTCAATAGCAACTGATAACACAACAGAAAGTTTAAATCCATTGTCTGTTGGGTCTGAATTTAATGAAACTTCAGCTGTAACTTCAGATTTAGCTTCGATTTTAGCTTGTTGAAGCATAATTTCAAGTGCTGAATTGAAACAAGCACTGTATCCTAAAGCAAATAATTGTTCAGGGTTAGTTCCTTGTCCAGGGCCACCCATTTGTTTTGGTGTAGAAACTTTTACAGAAAAAGAACCATCTGGTAAACGACTTTCCCCATTACGTCCACCTGTATTGATTGCTGTTGTTTGATACATTACTTTTGATTCAGTCATTTAAAATTCCTCCTAATGTTTTTGATAAATCATCTATTTTTGCCAATAAATCAAAATAATCTTTTTCATTCATATTTAGCAGGGCTAGGCAGGCAGAAACCTTTTCAAGTAACTCATCCTTTAAACTATCAGCTTTTTGGGTAGTCGCAATGATTACTTTTCTTTCGTCTTCCGGATGACGCTTTCGAGTAATGAAACCATTTGACTCCATTCGCTTTAACATCGGTGTTAAAGTTCCACTATCTAATCCAAGTCTTGTTCCTAATGATTGAACGCTTAGATCAGATTCCTCCCAAAGCACAAGTAAAGCTACGTATTGCGTGTATGTAAGAGAATAAGGTTCTAAAACCGGACGATAAAGTTTTGTAAACTGTTTGGATAAAGTATAAGTAGAAAAACATAACTGTTCTTCTAGTAGAAAGTTGTTTCCATCCATTCTTGTTCCTCCTAAATAAGTTGTGCACAATTAAATTGTACACTATTAAAATTTTTAATACAATCTTTTTTAGCTATTTATTAAAAAAATTCTATTCTTTCTCAACCTTCAATAATTTTTACGAAGAATTGTCGTTCTCGTGGGCCGTCAAATTCACAAAAATAAAGGCTTTGCCACGTTCCCAATATAAGCCGTCCTTTTGAAATAATCAGTGTTTCACTGGCTCCTACTAAAGATGATTTCATGTGTCCATCTGAATTTCCTTCCATGTGAACATATTCTTCTTTATTAGGAAATGTTTGATCTAAACCTAAACTGAGATCTTTTTTGACATCTGGGTCTGCATTTTCATTGATGGTAATTCCAGCCGTTGTATGAGGACAAAATACCAGCATGATCCCATTTTTCACACCGCTTCTATATAAAGCCTGTTGCAGATAGTCGTCGATAGTGAGAAAGGTTTGCTTCTTTTCTGTTGTGATATCAAATAAATAAAGATTACTGGTCATGTTGCTCAACTCCTTTTCCTCTTTGCCTCCATCATACAGTATTCCAAAGTATTCCTAAACATATAAGCCGACAACTGGTATACTAATAGTATAAAAATGATTAGAAAGTCGGTGAAATCTTGCAGATTTATATCGATGCAGATGCCTGCCCAGTTAAAACGATTATTATTGAAGAATCCTTAGCGAAAGATATTCCTGTTACACTTGTGACTAGCATTTCGCATTTTTCAACAAAAGAACAACCTCCAGGGGTAAAGACCGTGTACGTTGATACAGGAGCAGAAGCAGCAGATTACCGTATCATAAAATTAATAAAAAAAGGCGATATTCTGATTACGCAAGATTACGGCTTAGCTTCATTAGGTTTAGGGAAAGGCTGTATTGTGCTTCATCATACAGGTTACATGTATACAGCTGAAAATATTGACCAATTGTTGCAATCTCGCTATTTGAGCGCTATGGTACGAAAAAGTGGTAAACGAACAAAAGGTCCTAAGCCTTTTACCGATGAAAACCGCAAAGAATTCAGACAACGATTTAAAGAAGTCCTTTCTCAATCAAAAGAGTCACTTCAATAAAAAGGATAGACTAGCACAACTCTTTATCAAAAAATTCATTACTATTTTTGATGATTCCTTACAATAGAAGTGAGAATGTATTTTCTTATATTCACTCTGTTTGAAGATGAAACGGCAAAAAAACCTCCCTCTTCTGCTGAAGAGGGAGGTTTTTTGATAGACGTTAAAATTTTAGTTGTTTACTTTTTACAATTTGAAACGTCCAACCATATCAGCTAGATTTTCTGCTAAGTTTGAAAGTTGTTCAGAGCTTCCGGCAACTTCCTCCATTGAACTAGTGATTTGTTGTGAAGCAGCAGATGTTTGTTCGACACCCGCAGCAGATTCTTCTGAAACGGATGCAATTTCTTCAATTGAACCGTTCATAATTTCACTGTTAACTTTGATACTCTCCAAGTTGTCAGAAATCCCTTTGATGTCTTCTACCATTGTCGTAACAGACGTGTTGATTTGATTAAAGGTTTGACCAGTCTTAGCAATTTGACTTGTTCCTTCTTCTACCTCAGCATAACCTGATTGCAGTGAATCACTTACCCTATTAGACTCAACTTGGATTTTTTCAACAAAACCAGTAATATCTGCAATAGATACAGCAACTTGTTCAGCCAATTTACGGACTTCATCTGCTACTACAGCGAATCCTCTACCATGTTCGCCAGCACGTGCAGCTTCTATTGCTGCATTTAAGGCCAATAAATTGGTTTGATCAGCAATTTTTTGAATAATAACTACTAAATGATTGATTTCTTGCGTTTGGTTGTCTAAAATCGCCATTTTTTTCACAGCGTCTTGTACAATTCCGTCTATTTTTGCCATTTGTTGGCTTGTGTCTTCCATGTATTGCTTTCCTTCATTGGTCATAGATAACACACCTAGTGAAGAATTTTTGATTTTTTCTCCGTTTTTATTCGTATTTTGGACTTTTTTAGTGAAATTTTCCATAACGACTGCCAAATTGCTTGCAGTTGTCGCTTGAGTTTCGGAACCAGTTGCCAATTCTTGCATCGTTATTGCTACTTGCTCAGAACCTGATTTCACTTCACTAGCAGATTGAGTTAGCTCTTCACTATGACTGCTCAACTCTTCAGATGCATGCGAAATTCCCTTCATAACACTTTTAACTGTTTTTTGCATTTTATTCATAGACACACTTAATTTACCAGTTTCATCTTTTTCAGTGATTTCTAATGGCTCCAAGCTAAGGTCGCCTTCAGAAATGCTTTGCAAGCGTTTCATTACTACATTTAAAGGCTTTGTAATATTATTAGATGTTAAATATGCAACAAGTATAGACAATAAAGATACTAAAACCATAATAACTACACTGATTGTACTAACCTGTTCGCCATTTTCAATCACTTTTTGACCAATTTCATTAATTATTTGTTCGCGCTCTTTAGCTAATGTTGAAAATCCTGTAATCAATTCTTTTTCAATTGGTTGTGCTTGTTCTATCATAATTTCGTAGGCTTTTTCATTATCGCCTTCGTCATATGCTGCTAACGCTTCATCAGTTAACGTACCCCACTCGAATTTTTTAGCCATTAAATCCTTTACTTCGGCTGAAGCACTTAATTCCAAGGCTTGATTTTCAAGTGCAATCGTTTCATCTAGTTCATCATTAAATGTCTCTCTATAGGTATCATCCTCATATAGCATATATCCTCTTATAAGGCTTGTACGTCTGTTCATATTTGTTGAAAGTTTTTCATCAACGATTAGCAGATCCAACTCTTTTTCTAATATACCTCTTATTGAAGTATTTGTTTTATTTATTGAATTGATTGTGTAAAAACTTAACATAAGCATTAGTACAATAGTAACCGCGAATCCCCCTAAAATTTTTGCACGAATACTTTTAAACTGGAATCTCTTTTTCATTTCTTTTATCTCCTCTAATTTATTAACTGGTTTGTATGCTAGTTAACTAGCATACAAAACGTTAACGCCCTTTTTTATTTTTTAATGTACTACTCTTAACCCTTGTTGTTTTTACCTTTCCCTAGAAGGTAAACCTGTCATGCTTATTTTAACGTTCGATTTCAAGCTTTTTTCACTTACTTTTATACTTTGAATTCTCCAACCATATCAGCTAAACCTTTTGCTAAATCAGCAAGTTGCTCAGAATTTTCAGCAACTTCATCCATTGAACTTGTAATTTCTTGTGATGCGGCAGATGTTTCTTCCACCCCAGCAGCTGACTCTTGTGAAACTGAAGCAATTTCTTCAATTGAAACGTTCATGATTTCACTATTTACTTGAATGCTTTCTAAGTTATCAGATATATCTTTAATGCCTTTTACCATTGTTGTAACGGAAGCATTAATTTTATTAAAGGTATCACCAGTTTTTTTAATTTGGCTGGTTCCTTCTTGTACTTCTGTATAACCAGTTTGCAAAGACTCGCTTACTTTCATAGATTCGGCTTGAATTTTCCCAACAAATCCAGTAATATCAGCAATCGATACGGCTACTTGTTCAGCTAATTTGCGGACTTCATCTGCTACAACGGCGAATCCTCTACCATGTTCGCCAGCACGCGCAGCTTCAATCGCTGCATTTAATGCTAGCAAATTGGTTTGATCGGCGATTTTTTGAATAATGACCACTAAATGATTGATTTCTTTTGTTTGGTTATCCAATGTAGCCATTTTAAATACCGCATCTAAGACGATTTCATCAATTTTAGCCATTTGATGACTAGAATCTTCCATGTACTGTTTACCTTCAGCAGTCATAGACAACACACCCATTGAAGAGTCTTTAATTTTTTCGCCACTTTTATTGGTACTTTGGACTTTTTTAGTAAAGGTATCCATCACGACAGCTAAATTACTGGCAGTTGTCGCTTGTGCTTCAGATCCAGTTGCTAATTCCTGCATAGTTGTCGCTACTTGTTCTGAACCTGATTTTACTTCGTTGGCAGCTTGTGTCAATTGATTGCTGTGATTCGTTAACATCTCAGAAGCCATTTGAATGCCTTCCATTACTTCTTTTTCCATAACTTGCATTTGGTTAATTGCCATAGCTAATTGGCCTGTTTCATCTTTTTCTGTTATTTCTAATGGTTCAGAAGTAAGATCTCCATAGGCAATAATATTCATCCGTTCCATCACTTTTTTAATCGGTTTAATGATTGAATTTGATGTCAATAAAGCTATAGCGATACCTAATAGGATAATGACAATGCTGATAATAATGATAGATATCAACGAACGGTTTCCAGAACTCGTAACTATTTGGGCGTCAGCTTTAATAGATTCTTTTCGTTCAGTGGACATTTTTTCAAGTTCATTGATCAAATCATTGGAGTAAGGTTCTACAGATGATCTTAAATAGCTAGCAGCACCAGCTGAATCCCCTTTGTCGTATCGTTCAAATACTTCTGTCAGTACCATTTGTTCCCAGTCATTGCTTCGTGCGACAATTTCTTTTGAAGCTTTCACATCAGACAGAGCGAGAAGTGTTTTTTCATGTTCATGACTTTTTTCAGAATACTGATTGAATAAATTTTTGTACATTTGATCGCCAAATAATATGTATCCTCGAGCTGCTGCGATTCTTTGAGACAGACTGAATGTCAAATTATCATCAACAATTAGAAGTTCTAACTCTTCATTGACCATTTTTTCTGTATTAGCATTTGCTCTAGCAATTGTTACAGCCGTAATTGAAGATAATATAATGACCAATACAATGACCGTCGTAAACGCTAGAAGAATTTTTGTTTTTAAACTCTTGAAATTCAGTACTTTCTTAAATCTTGATAAATCTAATTCTTTGATCTTCCATTTGCCTTTGGTGATGGTTTTCTCTTCTATATTATTTTCCAACTACTCTACACCCTTTCGATCTATTTCTATTCCTATGACGGGCAAAATAGATTCGTTCTTTTACTTTATATGTATCTTCTACTATATCGGTACATTTTTAGAAAACTTTAGTTATGTGATAGGAATCTTTTTAACTAAATTTATGGCTCTATACTTTTTAGTATTGATAGATGAATTTAGTTCATGCTTAACACTTCTGCAGGAATAGGATTGCTTGTAGCCCTGTAAAGTATTCAATGCGAATTATATCGCTTTAACGCTTTAGCGATTAAGCGGTGTTTGAGGCTTGAAAGTTCTTAAGACTTTAGGCTTAAGACGGTACCAGGGCTCTTACAAGCAAATCCGTCTATTCCGAAAGAATTTTTAGAAGCAGCCACACTAGTTGACGAAGAGCTAAATTTATCCGCAGGTTTATTGGACCACAAAAATAGATAGGTTTAAGCATCTCACTTTATGCTTAAACCTATCTATTTCACAAATTCATTTTTTATGTATTAAACAACCACATATTCTCCCAATGACAGATCGTATTGAATTGCATTGTCATCTTTATTTTCATCCCAGACAATTTTGCCATTTTCAATTTCTATGACACGATTGCGAAACTTATCTACTATCTTGCGATTATGAGTAACCATTAAAATAGTCGTTCCTTGTTGATTGATACGGTAAAATAACCGCATGATTTCTAAAGCTGTTTTAGGATCTAAATTACCTGTTGGTTCATCTGCAATAATCAGTTTAGGTGAATTAACGATTGCACGTGCAATCGAAACCCGTTGTTGTTCTCCACCGGATAATTCAGTAGGTTTATCATTGGCCTTATGTTCTAATTCAACGTAACGCAAAGCTTGCATCACCAATGGTTTGATTTCATCCGGTTCTATACCAATTACTTCTAATGCATAGGCAATATTATCAAATACGGTACGGTCTAGCAATAATTTGAAATCTTGAAAAACGATTCCAATCTGTCTTCTAAGTTTAGGAATATCTTTTTCTTTCATTTTAGAGATCAATTGACCACAAACCTCAATTTGACCTTTGTTCGCTTTTTCTTCCCGATACAGTAATTTTGCTAAAGTCGACTTTCCAGAGCCGCTTGCTCCAACTAAATATACAAATTCCCCATCTGCAATCGTCAGATTGACTCCTCGAAGAGCTTTCACTCCCTTAGAGTAGTTTTTAATCACATTTTTCATTTTAATCATGTTTCATCACCTATTTTACCTCAAATTCTTCCCCAACGCCTATTTCGCGTCAACCCAAATCCGATAGTGTATGTGCCTAAAGATATTCCTATCTTTTCCTGTTTTGCGACTAAATGCTATTGTTTAAATTGATTAATGACTGAAGCCATTTCGTCTGTGCCTTGTGCTACTTTAAGATTCATTGAATAAGATCTTTGTGCCAAAATCATTTCAGTCATAGAAGAAGCTAAATCAACATTTGAGGCTTCTAAATAATGCTGTTGAATCGAACCCTCTCCCGTTCCAAATGCACCGTCATAGCTGAATTTATTTTCTCCAACAGGCTGCATAGCATTTGGTTGAGCTGGGTAAAATAACGGTATTGTTCCGACTAACATACTATTATTTTCTGATTGGATGGTTACTTCGCCATTTTCAGCAATGGATACGTCTCCTTCAGGCCATTGGTTGATTGGAATAGTGGCTTGGATTTCCAAAGTGTCTCCATTATCATTCGTGATCGATTTATCTCCATTGACGTGGAAAGCACCATCACGTGTCAAGTAACGTTCGCCGTTTTCTCCCGTAACACCAAAAAATCCTTCTCCAGCAATAGCCAAGTGGTAATCATTTGGATCAGAAACAAGCGCTCCTTGGGTAAAATTCGTAGAAGTTACGGCACTTTTTGAACCTATTGAAATTCCTGAACCTTGAGCATCAGCCGATAAGTATGCTGCCTCTCCGTTCATGTCATTCAATAGCAATTCATTAAAACTGATATTTTTAGACTTATAACCTGTTGTATTGATATTTGCAATATCATTCGATACAACGTCCATTTGATTTTGAATGGCATTCATACCGCTTTTGCTAATGCTTAAAGGTATACTCATTTTTTCATCCTCCTAGACTTTCCCTACTTCATTCACAGCTTTTCTTAACGTTTCGTCTGCTGCACTGAGAGCTTTTTGATTTGCTTCAAAAGCTCTTGAAACTTGCATCAAATTCGTGATTTCGTCAACCGTTTCTACGTTAGACGTTTCCAAGTAACTTTGTTGCACAACCGTTCCGCCAGTTTGTACGGTACCGCCTTGACCCGTAAAAAGTGTATCTCCAACTCTTGTTAATCCAGCAGTATCGTCAAAATTGGTAATCATCAAACTCATTCCAGTTCCCGCAATCGTCCCTCTAGCATCAATCGTAAAATCTGCTCCATCAACTTGAATTGGAGCCGCCTGACCGTTAGCTGTTACCCCAAGAACTCGGTAACCTTCTTGGGTAACCAATTCCCCAGCATCGTTAACGTTAAAATTCCCATTGCGGGTGTAAGATGTTTCACCATTTGCGGCTTCAACTGTAAAAAAACCGTCTCCTTGAATCGCTACATCTGTCGTAGAAGCCGTTGCTTTTAAACCGCCTTGATTAAAATTTTGCACAATCTCATCAATTTGACTGCCAAACGTAAAGCCGCCAATGTCTTGTTGTTGATTTAACAATGGTCCGCCTAAATGATTGGACATCATTTCTGATGCTCGCGTACTTTGGATAATTTCTTGCGATTTATAACCAGAAGTATTGATATTCGCTACGTTTGCACTAATGTTTTCTTGTTTTTTTTGTAGGATATTAATACTATTGCTGAGTGTTGTTAAACTTCTAATCATCGTATTCTCTCCCCATCGATCCTTTTAATTTCAAAATCATTTTGCCATGTATTTGTGAGACCCTAGGAACCGAGATGTCGAAAATATATGCGATTTCTTTCAACGACAACTCTTCAACATAAATCAAATTCAAAATGGTTTGCTCGCGCTTATCCAATTGACCCACATGTTTGGTCAACAGATGCTGCCGTTCTTTATCCAACAATGTGTCTTCAGAACCAGTTTCATGCGTGTCTTCTAAGAAATCCAATAACTCGATTGAATTGCCATCATCGCTAAACATCACTTTTTCTAGTGAGACAGATGCTAAATTATGGACTGTTTCATGAATCTTTGCTAAAGATTTTTCGTCTATTTTCAATTCTGCACAAATTTCTTTTTCAGTAGGCGTGCGCATCAGTTCTGCTTCCAGCTTTTCTTTGCCTCGGTAATACTCATTTAATTTCCCCATCCGTGTACGCGAGACGGGAGCTGTTTTTCTGATTTCATCAATGATTGTACCTTTGATTCTAATGTACGCATACCCTTCAAAAGGAACTTTTTTCGATTTGTCGAATTTTTCCAGCGCATCCATCAGACCTATGACGCCTATATTGTATAAGTCATCCCGGTCATATTCACTCCGCTTAATATCGATTCGGTTAACAATTTTTTCTACTAAGGGAAGGTATTTAATGATTTCCTTTTCCCTATCATTTTCGTAATACATTTATACCCCTCCACCTTAGAAAACGGAATGAACTGGAACGAATAGAATCCATTAGATTCCAGTCCTTCATTCAGCTTATCGTTTATTTTTTTATCCATTGATCATGCCGACTGTTTCAATAGGAATATCATTTGGCACTTCGTTTAAAGATACCACCGTTAAATCAGGGAAATTATATGAAATGAGATTTTTCATTGCTGGTCTCACTTTTGGTGAAGCTAATAAAACATGTGGAATTCCTCTTGCCGAAAGTTGGTTGTGAATAGCTGTAATACTGTCAAAAATCTTCGTGACCGTTTCAGGCTGCAGGATCGGAATTGATCCAGCTGAAGACTTTTGAATGCTGCGTGTAATCAATTCTTCTGTATCTGGCAATATAGTAACCACTTGAAGCACATTTTGTTCATCTAAATACGGTTTAACGATTGTTCGTTTAAGCGACTGACGTACGTATTCAGTCAACATTTCAATATCTTTGGTCGTATTTCCATAATCGGCTAACGTTTCTAAAATAGTGACCAAATCATTGATTGGAATACTTTCTTTCAATAAGTTTTGCAAGACTTTTTGCACTTCACCTAAACGAAGAATGTCTGGAATCAATTCATCTATCACGACACCATATTTATCTTTAATGCCTTCTAGCAATTGTTTCACTTCTTGTCTGCCTAACAATTCATAACTAGATTTGTAAATCGTCTCCTTCAAATGAGTCACTAAAACGGTTATCGGATCGACTACTGTATAGCCCCTTAAATCAGCAGCTTCGCGGTCACTTTCGTTTACCCACATAGCGTCTAAGCCAAAAGCCGGTTCTTTTGTTGGAATACCGTCAAAATCAAATTCAGTTTCGCCTGGGTCTACAATCATATATTTATCTAAATACAATTCCCCACGAGCCACAGCGTTTCCTCTAATTTTAATTACGTAATCATTGGCCTTCAACTGTAAATTATCTCTAATGCGGATTGGACTCAATAAAATACCTAACTCATGAGCGCTTTGTTTACGGATTGTTGTGATATGACTCATCAGATTGTTGTCTTGGTTTTCATCTGCTATCGGAATCAAACCGTAGCCGATCTCAATGGAAATCGGATCCACTTGAAAGGAAGCCACTGATTCATCTGTGCTTTTTTCTTGATTCGTTCGCTGTACAGCCTTTGAGCGCATTTCTTTCGCTTTCTGATTCAATTTCTTGGATTTTTCGTTCTCCATCAATAAGTAACCAGCCGCTCCGGCTGCTGTTCCCAATAATAGAAATGGAACAGTCGGAAAACCAGGCATAATGGCAAATAACAGTAAGATTACTGCTAGCATCATCATTACTTTTGACGAACCGAATAATTCTTCACCGATTGAGCTCCCAAAACCTTTAATACTTCCAGAACGTGTCACTAAGATACCTGAAGCTACCGAGATTAATAAAGAAGGAATCTGACTGACCAGTCCATCCCCAATGGTTAACTTCCCAAAAGCCATCAAGGCTTCCATAATAGGCATGCCGTTTTGCAGCGAATGAATCGCTACTCCACCAATCAAGTTGATTACAGTAATAATGATACCGGCCATGGCATCCCCTTTTACGAACTTACTCGCTCCATCCATCGCCCCAAAAAACTGAGTTTCTCGTTCAAGATCTGATCGTCTTTTTTTAGCTTGTTCTTCATTAATTAGCCCTGAGTTCAAATCTGCATCAATTGCCATTTGTTTACCAGGCATAGCGTCTAACGTAAAACGGGCTGAAACTTCAGAAACCCTACTGGAACCATTCGTTACAACCATCATCTGGATGATGACGATTATGATGAAAATAACCGCTCCAACAACGAAATTACTTCCTGCTACGAAATTAGCAAACGTATCGATCACTGCGCCAGCTTCTCCTTCAGTTAAAATCAATCGTGTAGAAGAGATGTTCAACGCTAAACGAAACATCGTTGTGATCAATAGAATTGTAGGAAAAGTTGAGAACTCTAACACATTTTTAGTGAACAGAGTCAGTAATAATATGGTGATGGATAACGCTATGTTGATCACTAACATAAAATCGAGTAATCCAGATGGTAAAGGTATAATGATCATCGCTAGGATAGCCATTACAAAAAAAGCTACGATAACATCTAAAGAACCGGTTAGTTTTTCTAATTTCCCCCAAAAAGCAGTAGACATGTTTTTGAACTCCTTATCTTAAATCAGCATTAAATCTTATTTTTAGTTAGTTCTTCCATTTGGTAGACCAATGCTAATATTTCAGCAATGGCTTGGTAAAGATCGATTGGCACGGGCTGTCCGATCTCGACCGATTTATACATGGCTCGAGCGACTGGTTTATTTTCAATAATTGGAACATCAAATGCTTTAGCCCGTTCTCTAATTTTTGCAGCTTGATGATCTGCTCCTTTAGCCACAATAATAGGAACTTCATCTTTGCCTTTCTCATAACGAATAGCGATAGCTAGGTGAGTTGGGTTCGTAATAACGGCTGTGGCTGTTTCCACCTCTCGCAAGGCCCCTTTTGTTAATTGACGGTAACGCTGTCTCCGTTGCGACTTGATCTGCGGATCTCCCTCAGATTCTTTGTATTCATCTTTTATTTCTTGTTTAGACATCCGCAAATTTTTCCGGTGGTCATAAACTTGATAAATGTAATCCACTAGCCCTAATATAAGCAGCAAGACTCCTAATTGAGTGCCTAATTCCATCACAAGATCAGACATTAAGAAAAATATTTTTTCCGTTCCAATACTGCTGGAATTAATAATCAAGTAAATAGAGGTTTCAAGTGTTTTATATGCCATCCAAAAGACAAGTGTTAATTTGGCCACATTTTTGACCAGTGTAAATAACGTTTTTTTACTGAACATATTCTTAAATCCGCTAATAGGATTAATTTTGCTTAGCTTGAATTTAATCGGCTCCGCAGAGAATAAGAACCCTGTCTGTACGATACTGGAAATAAATGCTGCCACAAAGGCAATAGCTAGAAAAGGTCCCGCTAACACTAAAGTGAACAGAATGGCTTTCATTCCAATATCTGCTAAATCATTTTCCAGTCCATCTACTGAGAATCCGGCTGTTAAATAATTTTGTAAATAAAGTAAACTGTTTTTCAATATGTAATTTCCTAAAAATGTTGCTGAGAGAATAAAAACAATAAACGTAACAGCGGAAGTTAAATCTGGACTTTTAGGAATTTCCCCTTTTTTTCTAGCATCCCTTAGTTTCTTGGGACTAGCTTTTTCGGTTTTACCATCTTTTTCCGCCATCTACGTTCACCTCTCTTTCGTTACAACGACTGCATAAATTCATTCATATATTTCACCATCAATGGTAAGGTTGTCTGAATATTTTTTACTAGAGTTGGCAACAAAACCAATATCATAACGAAACTAGCCACAATTTTTAATGGCATCCCCAAGATCAATACGTTAATCTGAGGTACAGAACGTGAAATCAGTCCTAATATCACTTCCGTCAATAATGCCACAATCATCATCGGTACAGCTATGTTAAACGCGATTTCAAAAATGATGCCAAGTAATTTCATCATTCCTTCGACACCAAAATCACCTAAATTGGAATTGGATATCGGAACGGTCGTAAATGATTTAACCAAACTTTTGATTACGACATGATGCAGATTGGTTAAGTAAAAGACACACATAGACAACCAATAATAGATTTTCCCGTAATAAGAAACATTGATTCCCATACTCGGATCATAAACAGCTCCCATTGAAAAACCCACTTGGAAATCCACAAAATTCCCAGCAATCTCAACAGCCGTGAAAAACAGTTTGGTAATAAAGCCTAATGCTATTCCAAGTAAAACTTCTTTTATGACCAATACAGCAAAAAGTACTGTTCCTGCTTCTTGTTCCATAACTGGCACAGCAGAGTAGGCTGCTAACGTTATACCCATCGAAAGGGCGATTTTCGCTACACTGGGCAGACCTTTGAATGAAAAACCTGGACTTACCACTATAAACGATGTCACTCGAATGAAAATTAAAATGATGGTTTGCAGTTGTATGTTCATGATTATCCTCTCAAAGCGCCGCGATCATTTCAAAAATTTTCTGTGTAAATGTAATCAGACCATTCAACATGAAATTTCCAAAAACGATTAACGAGACGATTACGGCTAATATTTTGGGTACAAAGCTCAATGTCTGTTCCTGAAGTTGTGTAGTTGCTTGAAAAATACTGATGATTAGTCCTACCACTAATGCGATGACCAATGTCGGACCTGCTACTGCTATCATCACCATGAATGCTTCTCTTATAATGTCTAAAACTTGTACAATTGTCATTTTTTACACCTCTACTGAAATCCTGTGACTAACGATTCGACGACTAAATACCATCCATCAACTAAAACAAATAAGAGCAATTTAAATGGCAGTGAGATCATAACGGGAGATAACATAAACATCCCCATTGACATCAAAATACTGGCCACCACAATATCGATTACTAAGAATGGGATAAAGATTAAGAATCCGATTGTAAAAGCCGTTCTCAACTCACTAATAATAAAGGCTGGAATCGCTACCGTTAGCGGAAGATCATTTACGTCTGCTGGTTTTTCAGTTTTAGATATATCTAAGAACAATTGGATATCTTCATCTCTTGTTTGCTTGTACATAAACTCTTTAATCGGTAGTTCTGCTAATTCAAATGCTTCTATTCCGGATATTTCTTCATTTATGTAAGGCGTAATAGCTTCATCCATCACATCAGTATAGACAGGTTGCATAATAAACAAAGATAAAAACAACGCAATTCCCATCAACACCAAATTGGGCGGATTTTGCTGCGTTCCTAAAGAACTTCTAACAAATGACAGTACGACAATAATTCGTGTGAAACAAGTGGTCAGTACCAAAAACGTTGGGGCTAAACTTAATGCTGTTGTCAAAAGGAACAACTGAACGACTTCTGAAGTCCCGCCAGATTGCTTCCCAAAGAGATCCGTTATTCCGTCTAACCCATCCGTTAATTCAGCGGCTGATGCAACTTGTGGAAAGAGAACAAAACTGGTTAAAAAGAGGCTAAAGCATAAAATCAAAAACTTTTTCTTGTGCAACTTTATTTCCTCTTTTCATAGAAAGATTGGTATTGAGACTGTAAGGTTTTAAAGGTCTGGATGTTTTTTTTGCTAGATATCGCTTTTTTTTGCTTTACTGGTGTAGCTGGTAAAACTTCTTCGATACTTTTCGTGATCTTTGCTTTTTCTTCAGCTGTCAGTTCTCTTAGTATTTCGTTACGCGTATCTGTAAAACTCATTAAGTAATACGTGTCCGCAATTTCAACAATGCTAAGGGCTGAACTTTTACTGATGGGCGTTCTTTCAATGACTTTTATCACTTGATTTTTTTTAGTCATAAACGTATTTAAATACTTCAATCCATAATTAGCCGCAAAAATGATCACGACCAATGCAACGACACTTTTCAACACATAATTCAGTCCAAGTTCCAATTTTCTCTTCCTCCTTTTTTATTTTCTTATTGTGTTACGATATTTGTAATGAAAATATCTTCCACTGCATCTGTGTCTAATTTTTTATTAATTGCTTCGATCAATTCTTTTTTGATTATCAATTTGCCTTCTTCTTCTACAAACACGTTGTTTACTGATTTCTTACGCAAAACAGAGATGATCGTATCACGAATTTCTGCTACATTTGCATTAAGCAATACATCTGCGTCTTCTTTCGTGCTGTATAAAGAAAGTTCAATTTTCAAAAAATTCTTTTTAGCCGATTCACCAGAATCTAAATTAATTAAGAATTCTTCTAAAGGAACCGTTGATTCGACGACTTCTTTTTCTGAAAATCCTTTAATTATTTCCGTTGCTTTACCTGAAGTAAAACCAAAACTGACGACTGCTCCTACTACAATTGCCAATAAGATAGCAATGATTATGCTTATTTTTTTCTTCCCTTTAGCAGGCTTTGCTTCTTCAGATTTCATCTGCTATTAACCCTCCTGTTGATCATAAACAATAACAATATTTACTCTTCTATTTTTCGATCTATTTTCTTCTGAATCATTTGGAACTAACGGGTGGTATTCTCCGTATCCTTTTGCCGCCAACCTGGTTGGATTAACATCTCTTTCTTCACTTAAATACCGCAAGACCGATAAGGCTCTGCCTGTTGATAATTCCCAGTTGCTGCTGAAATTTGCATTGTACATTGGCACATTATCCGTGTACCCTTCAATCACTACAGCATTATCAAATTTTTGGATCAATTCACCGAGATCATTTAACGTCTGTTTTCCAGAATCGGCGATAATTGCACTTCCGCTTCCAAATAAAATCGATTCTTGAATATTTACATAAATTCCATCTTGATCGTATTCAACACTTGCTTGAGAAGTAATATTTTTGTCTTCTAAAAACTGAACGACTTCGTTATACATTTTAAGCAATTCTGGATCAACCGTCTCTTCACTAATTTCTTCAAGTGTCTCTTCAAGAGTCTCGTCACTCGTATCTGTTTTTGAATCTACGACTGTGCTTCCTTCAAGCATCGATTCTCCGCCGCCAAATGCTGATTGCATGGACTTAGCTGCAGCTTCAAATTTTTCCGCACTGACACTTGACATTGAATACAATAGAATGAAAAATGTCAGCAATAAAGACATCAAATCTGAAAAAGTTGTCATCCATCCGCCACCGCTAGAGCTGTTTTTGGTTTCTTTTTTCTTTCGTCTTCTAGCCATAGTTTTCTTCCTCTTGCTGAATCTTAGCTGCTTCTTTCATCGCATCTTCTTTATTTTCAAAAGGCAGATAGCCTTTTAATTTTTGCTCAATGACACGTGGATTTTCTCCAGCTTGTAAGGATAAGACACCTTCAATAATCATTTCACAGAACTTCATTTCTTCAATGGTTTGATTCTGCAAGTTGCTGGCTATTGGAATGAACACTAAGTTGGCTAAGAAACTTCCATAGAAAGTCGTAATCAAAGCTGTTGCCATCCCCACACCAATTGTACTAGGGTCATCTAACTCTCCTAGCATAATAATTAATCCAATCAATGTTCCAATCATTCCATAAGCTGGGGCCATTTCGCCCCATTTTAAAAAGATATCTTGACCAACACTGTGTCTTTTTTCAATGTTTTCCGTTGTGATTTCCATAATATCTCTGACTGTTTCAGGTTCTAAACCGTCTACAACCATTTGCAATCCGCTTACCATCAATTCATTGTCTTGCTGTTCAATGTCTTCTTCAATAGCCAAGATTCCTTGACTTCTGGCTTTTCTAGATAATGAAGCAAAAGTTTCAATCAACTCATTGTAGTTAGGATTCGGATCAAGCACCAATGTTTTTAAAATAGAGGGCAATGTTTTAATTGATTTCAATGGAAAACTAATCAGTATTGCACTAAACGAACCACCAAGTGTGATCACTAATGAAGGTGTATCAATAAAACTAGCAATATTTCCACTAGAAGTGATCGACCAAATAATCAAACCAAATCCTAAGATTAAACCAATTATTGGTACAATATTTTTTTTCATAATTCTCCTTCTGAAAAACCGTTGTATATTTTTCTTTTGTATTGAATGACTTTTTCTACTATTTCATTTTCTGTTTCGCTAACTCGTACTGTTTTGCCATCCGTTAATGTAATAATAGTGTCGAAAGAACGGTCTATCCGATAAATCAATTCACAATTCAAATAAAATTCTTTTCCTGAAATAGCTGTTAGAGCAATCATACTTAAACCCCATCCTATTTTTGTTTAGTTATTAACATTAACTAACGTAAAAGGTTTTTCACTGTTTCAAAAAACCTTTTACCTAGAGACTATCTCTTAAGATTAATCAATTCTTCCAACATCGTATCAGAAGTCGTAATACTTCTTGAGTTTGCTTGGTAAGATCTGCTAGTAACAATCATTTCAGTAAATTCATTCGCTAAATCTACGTTAGACATTTCTAAGAAACCCGAACGTACGCTTCCATATCCAGGTTCTCCTGGACTCCCTGCTTCTGGAGCTCCTGAGTTAGCAGTTTCTGTGTATAAGTTTCCACCGCTCTTTTGCAAGCCATCTGGGTTCGAGAATGATGTTAAACCAACACGACCTAAGACCATCGATTTCCCACCACTATAAGACCCAACGATGAACCCTTTACTATCTACGCTGTAGCTTTGTAAATCTGCTTTATCTGCTCCTTCTCCAATACTTTGAGGGATAGTTATTGCTGACATAGTTTTACCATCAACAAAGGTATCAGGATTAAAATTAGTATCATTTACAGCAGGAGGGTTTGCTACAAATCCTTGCACTTTTAAGCCGCCACTTGTAACTAAATTACCATTAGGATCTGTATAAAATCCACCGTCTCTAGTATAAAAAGTGTTATCGCCTTCTTTAACTGTGAAAAATGAGCTATCGCCATTTTCAATCCCGAAGTCTAGTGCTCTTCCAGTTGATTGCAATGATCCACCTGACATAACTGTGTCAATTGATCCTACTTGCACACCAAGACCCACTTGTTGAGCATTGATTCCTGTTTGCGCTGATGCATTAGTTTGGCTCAACATATCTTCAAAACGAACTCTTCCTGTTTTAAAAGCTGTCGTATTTACATTGGCAATATTATTTGAGATAACGTCCATTTTCGTTTGAATATTCTTCATTCCAGTAACACCTGAGTATAGTGATTTTAACATTTCTTTTTCCTCCATTCGATTGTCCCACTTCAGTCGGTCCATGGGATGTTAGCCTCTTTATAAGTCCGGCTAATTTAGGCGTTTATTTTTTTAACACTATCGATATTGGTAACAGTTTCTATTTCATTAGTAGTCATAGCCGTAATAATGGTTCGATTAGCGATACTAGCAATCAATGCCATGTCTTTATACACGATTAATGAATTTTTCGATCCCTTTTGATTCAACTCTTCTACTGCACCTTCAATGGTGGTCAAATCAGATTGATTTAATTGAATACCTCTTTCTGCCATGCGTTTTTGTGCATGATGTGAAATTTTCATTTCTGTTGCAGTCGTTTGATTCTGTAACGATTCGTTCAAAAAAGTACTAAACGTTCGATCAATTTTTTGATTGTTTGGATTAGCTCTATTTTCTATTGTTTGATTTGATGCACTTTCAACGCGAAAAGACATTACGTCTGATCACCAACTTCTAAAATATCGTTTAATGCGTAATCTTTGCCGCCGACTTGAATCGTTGCATAGCCTTTATCAAATTTAACCTTATCAACGGTCCCGTTGACAAAACCTGATTCTGCACCCGCTACTTTTACTTCTTTGCCTAACAGGCTTAAGCCCTGTTGTTGTTGCGTCATTAAAACACTCATATTTAAGGTTTCTGAAACAGTCGTCAACTGGTCCAATGTATTAAATTGAGCTAATTGAGCAAGATAATCGGTTTCTCCACCACCACCGCTGCCGCCACTTTCACCTGGAAGAGAGGGCGTTTTAATTGAGGCTGCCATAATTTGTAAAAAGTCTTCTGTAGCAAGTTCATTATTTTTCTTTTCAGTAGATGAGACATTTTTGATTGACCCCATCATAAAACCAGTTGGAAATTCCATTTTTTTGCTCCTCTTACACTAATATACTAAGTCTACCGGTATCTATCTCCGCTTTTTCTTCAGTTTTTAGTAGTTCTATTTCATTATCCGAAAAATTCATTTGCGGTGATTCAAAAGATTTTTGCTGCCCTTCTTGCTGTCTTTCTTGAGAAGTAAAACCGGCTGTTGCATTTTCGTTCAATTGAATTGTTAGTTCTCCTAAACGAATATTTTGACGGTCTAATTTATCGGTTAAGTGCTGCATACCCGTTGTTAATAATTCTCTTGTTTCCAAGTTGTCCACAACAATCTTTGTTAACAACACATTATCGGTTAACTCTACGGTGATTTTTACTTCCCCCATTTTTGCTGGTGTTAATATGACATGCGCAATAGATTGCTTGCCACTTAAAACCGCTTCAGCTTGTTCCAATACGACTTCATTTATCATTTGGACACTCGCTTGTCTCACAGGTTCGATTACGTTTGATTGTTTTACAGCTGTCGCTTCAAAAAGCGGCTGCTGGTGAATGGTTTGTCCATCCGTATCCATTTCAGCAACTCGCATTGCTGTTTCAGTATTTTCGGAATCAGTCATACGAGAAATTGATTTTTTAAGTAGCGTTTCGTTTAAAACTGGTTCTATCAAAACGTTCAGCTTACTTTTGACTGTATCCAAGTTTTGGGGTTGCAGCAGTTCGTTATCATTTAGTGCTTCACTTGGTTGACTAGCATCATCTAACACTTCATTTAATGATGTTCCTGTTGAATCATCGGGTTTAGCTGTGAGTTGGTTAACAGCCATTCGGTCATTTTTCCATTCAGCAGTCAAAAATCGACCAGTTGGTAAGATAGATCCAACCATTTCATTTTCTTTGGTCGTACTTTGCATTTGATCCATTTCAATCAGAATAGTTTCCTCAACTAACAGGTTAACCGCATCTTTTGCAATGGATTCTCCTTGAATTCTGTTGGTTGGTTCATTGACTACAGCCGGTTTAGTGACCGTTTTTCCAACTGATTCTATTGGCTCTGCTTGGTCCTTTAACCTCTGTTGTGAACTGCTGACTTCAGTCGCTAAAGGTTCCATGAAAGATTCTACAAATTTAGTTTCTTTGGTATCCGGTAAAATTTTTTCATTTTGACCAACTGCAAATGCGTCTATTTTTTCCGTTGCAACAGTTATTTGTGCTGCAAAATCCGGTTCACTGCTATTCAACGGTTGATTCACTGCAACTGGCTGTTGTTCTTGTGTCAAGTTAAACGTGCCTGTATAAAGCACTGGTGAATCTAAGAAAATCGCTTCGTCAGCTGTGTCTTCATCAGTTTCTTGGTTAATTTCCTGTTCCTTTGTCTTTTTAGAATCAGAAATCTCTTTATGTATTGTGCCAGACTTCTCTTTGTCTAGATACCCTGCAAGCTGAGCTTCAAATTCTTCTGGTAGTACTGCTTGTTGCTGTTCAGGTAATTGTTGGGCGCCACTACTAATGGGTGCAACAGGAGTTGGGTTCATGTGTTTTTTCACCTCCTTTCAATGGAAGATAAATCCATTTAGTGATGCGTATGTAGGTTAATAAAATGATTTTCCAAAACTTAAGGTTGCCATTTCATCTAATTGCTTTTGTTCTTCTTGTTTTTCTTGTTCCATTGTTAAGGTGTACTCTTTTTCCTTTAACTTCTCCATAACTTTTCGGTCTTTATGGGCTTCCATTAATTCGATACGAGCCACTTCTACTTCTTTTTCCGCTTTATTAACGACATTCTTTTGATGAATGATTTTTTCATCAATCATATCTTTATATAAATTCTGTCGTCGCAAGACATCGATACGATTAGTTGATAAGCTGTCATTTTTTATTTTGATATTTTCATCGATCAAACGTCGTAAGATTGTTTCTTGTTGTTGTTTACTTTGTTGAACTTGGACTAGATTTTTTTTCTTCTCTTCTTCGGTATCTGATCTCCAGTCGAGAACTTTTTCCATTGAAAACTGATATTTTGTCAATTTCTTTGCTCCTTACTTTAACCAACTGAGAAAGTTATCCTGATTACTTTTATAATGTACGCCAACTATTACTCTAGAACGCTTTTTTTAAGAAAAAGCACCTAAAGCGAGCGTCCACGATACAGTGAAGCTTACGTTGTTACTCATTGTATCATCGAAGCCGGTTGCACGTTACAGTGCGGCCAGAAAAGCTACTCACTGTAACGTGCACCACTATCTTCTACCTGCCACTTTAAACTTTCCATAACCCAGCTACTCAAAACCTTTTTAATTGCCGAATTGCTGTACTTCAAAGAGCGTTTTTAATTGTCCAACTACTTCATCGAATGCATAGCGCTCGTCTACTCGTTGTTTCAAGAAGTCTTTGATTGGTGTGTTTAACTGAACGGCACGGTCGACTAATGGGTTGCTGCCTTTACGGTACGCTCCTACATCAATCAAATCTTTTGAATCCGAGTAAATAGCCATATTCTCTTTTAATTTTCCAGCTGTTTCAGAATGCTTTTCGGCTGTGATGTCTTTCATCAACCGACTGATGCTATTTTGAATATCGATTGCCGGGTAGTGATTCTCTGAAGCAATTTTTCGCGACAATACGATATGGCCATCTAATATTCCACGCACAGAATCGGCAATGGGTTCATTCATGTCATCCCCTTCAACCAATACGGTATAAAAGGCTGTGATTGATCCATTTTCAGACATTCCGCTACGTTCTAATAACTTAGGCAATGTTGTGAAAACCGATGGTGTGTACCCTTTTGTTGTTGGTGGCTCGCCAGTTGCTAATCCAATTTCACGTTGGGCCATAGCTACACGCGTAACCGAGTCCATCATCAAGACGACTTTCTTGCCTTGATCTCTAAAGTACTCTGCAATAGTCGTTGCGACCGAGGCTCCTTTTAAACGGACCAGCGGAGGCATATCTGACGTTGCACAAACAACAACTGACTTTCGGTAGCCTTCTTCGCCTAAATCTTTTTCGATAAATTCTAGCACTTCTCTGCCACGTTCTCCAATCAATCCAATCACAATAATGTCTGCTTCAATGTAGCGCGCCATCATTCCTAGCAAGGTACTTTTCCCGACCCCACTACCTGCAAAAATCCCAACCCGTTGACCTTCACCGACAGTCAATGTTCCATCAATGGCTTTTATCCCCGTTGGCATAACATCTTTGATTTTTTTTCGTTTAAAAGGATTTGGCGAGCTTCTATTCACATCATAAAACACGCCGTCTACTACTAATGAGGTATCCATCGGTCGGCCTAAGCCATCCAATGTATTGCCGAGCAGCTTTTCACTAATTTCAACTTTTAGCGTTTTGCCAGTCGGTTTGACTAAACAACCTGGCCCAATGCCTTCTAATTCATCTAAAGGCATCAGTAAAACCGTTTCATCTACGAACCCAACGACTTCACTCAATGCCACTCTGCCAGATGATTTGATCAAAATCTCGCATACTTCGCCTACAAATGCATCCAAGCCTTCTACTTTAATGATCAGACCCGTCACTTGACTAACTTTCCCCATCTTTAAGTAGTAACTTTTTCGATTCAATTGGTTGTGATATGTTTCAAAAGGAATATCAAACATTATCGTCACTCCACATTCTTCATCTCATCTATCATCGCATCTAATTGTTTTCGCACTTGCAAATCAACGATTGCATGGGCATTTTCAACCACACAGCCATTTTTAGCCAATGTATTATCTGACAGAACTGCAAACCGAATATCTTGATTCTCTTTTTCAAACTCTTTTACTTTTTCTTTAACCAATTCTTTTTGTTCCGGTCTGACCATCAACGTGATGAATTGATCTTCTCGCTTCAAACGATGCAACACTGGCTTAATTAAATCCATTACTTGATTCGAAGAGACATCAATTGTTTTATGAACAATGGTTTCAGCCATGTGTCCTGCCAACTCGATGAATTCAGTTCTTTTAGCTTGGTAATAGCTTTCTACCACTTCTTGAGCTTCAATCAGCATGTTGTGGATTGTTTCTCTCAAACGTTGGCTCTCTTCTTCAGCTTGCTTTATACCGGCTGCATAGCCTGCAATGTAACCCGTTTCATAGCCGTTTCTTTGACCTTCTTCAAAGCCTTGCTTTTCAGCCATTTCTCTCATTTGGTTGGCTTCATTTTGGGCTTCAGAAAGAATAGCCAGTTTCTTTTGGCTCGCTTCCAGCAACAAAGCTCTAGCTTGCTCAACTTCAATCGGTTCTTCTAGCAGTTGCTCACTTAAGATTTCTTCCATGTCAGGTCGTTTGGCAGCTGTCATATCCGTTTCGATAAATGAGCGGCTGTCTTTTGTAAACGACTGTCCTTGCTTGATAATTTTATGAAATGATGGCATCAGATTCGCCTCTTCTCAAATAGATCTCCCCTTTTTCATCTAAGCGACGAATCACGGTTACAATGCGTTGTTGAGCTTCTTCAACGGCTGATAAGCGAGTAGGTCCCATGAATTGTAGATCTTCTTTAAGTGTCTCAACTGCACGAGTAGAAAGGTTGCTGTAAATAAAGCTCTTGATTTCGTCCGATACCCCTTTAAGAGCCAATGCCAAGTCATCATTCTTAACGTCTCTAAGAACTTTTTGCACATCGCCTTTTTCAAGTGTAACGATGTCTTCAAATGTGAACAGACTAGCTTTGATTTCTTCAGCCAATTCTGGTTGTTTTTCTTCCAATACACTAATGATGTTTTTCTCAGTGCTTCGTCCAACAGAATTTAAGATTTCAACCAATGTACGAACGCCACCGACTGTTTCCAAATCATTTTCAATGTAATTTGAAAATTTATTCTCAATTACTTTTTCAATTTTTTCAATAATAGCAGGAGAAGTACTCGTGATGGTTCCGATTCTCTCAGCGATTTCTGATTGCAACTCTAGTGGAAATTCTGCCAAAATAATCGCTGCTTTTTCTGGCTGCATGTAGCATAAAATCAACGCAACTGTTTGCGGTTGTTCATTTAATAATAAGTTCGTCAGCTGTTGTGGATCGGCTTTTCGAGCAATATTGAATGGACGTTCACGCAGTTGAATCTGGTTCAGCATATCAATCACTTCTTTGGCACGTTGCGGACCAATAGCCATATTCAATAAATTCTTAGCGTAGTCAATCCCACCATCGATCACGTATTCTCTTGCTTGAGACATTTCGATAAATTCATTGATAACCGAATCCCGTTCTTCTGGGTTCACATAATCAATATTAGCTATTTCATAACTCACTTTTTGAATGTAGCTGTCAGGAAGATTTTTCATGATCTTGGCTGACGTTTCTGAGCCTAATGAGATCAGCAATATAGCCGCTTTTTTTAATCCGTCTACTTCTTTCATACCTTCACCTACTCATCTTTCATCCAAATTTTGATCAAGTCAGCTGCGCCTTCTGGACTTTCTTTCGCATACTCTCTTACAGTCGTTTCTTTTTCAGACATATTTTTATTTAGTTCTCTTTTAAGATCTGCTTTTTCTTTTGCTTTTTTCTGCTCATCTGTGGGTTGAACAGGTCGCATCGGTTGTACGATTGGTTCCGGTTCTTCCTCATCGAAGAAATCCAACTCATCATCTTTTCGATTGCGCAGCAACATACGGAGCAATACAATCATCACGATTAAAAGAACGAGTCCACCTACAAGATATGGCCAATAACGTAAGAGCGTATCTCGAATACTGCTCTTTAATTGCTCGGGAGCTGTTGGTTCGACTACTTCAGTAGACGTTGCAAAATCGATCCCTTGTATCGAAATCACGTCTTCTCGTTCAGCAACTGTCCCAACCGTTGCAGCCACGATAGCCTCTAGCGATTCTTTATCCGCTGGACTTAAATTGCCGTCAAAAATAACCGAAGTGCTTAAGCGTTCTACTTCTCCGGGTGCCTTAATAGTATTTGTTGTTTCTGAATTCAATTCATAATTAGTCGTTCGGTCATACGTAGAATTTCCGCCTTCTTCACCACTCGTTACTTGATTAATAGCGTTGTCGAATCCTTCTCCTTCTTCGACCCCAATCGTTTTTCCACCTGCAGAAACCGTTTCACTCCGAACAGAAGAATCGCCATAATTAATGATTTCACTTTCACTTGAGTCGAAATTCATGTCGGCATTGACGGCAACGGTCAACTTATCGATTCCATAAATCGGACCTAGTGTTTGAAGCAGCTTTTGTTCTAATTGTTGTTCGTAACTGTTGGTAATAGCTTGGTACTTGCTGACCAAATCGGTCGCATTTAAATTGACTTCATCTTCCAATGCTACACTCAATAAATTACCAGCGGTATCTACGATCTTGATATTTTCTTTTGGCAAATTATCGACTGCTCCAGAAATCAAAGATGCAATTCCTTGCACAGCATTAGCAGGAATTTGAGAACCGCTTAAAGGAGTTAATACAACAGAAGCTGAGGCCTTTGATTGATTCTCTTCACTTGTAAAGACACTGTCTTCTGGCAGTGACAACATCACTTTTGCCTCTTCAATGGAATCAAGTGCTGAAATCGAGCGTTCCAATTCGCCAGTAACCGCTCTTTGGTACATAATTTTACGGTCTTCATCGGTTGCCATCATGCTGGTTTCATCAAAAATCTCAAAACCAGTCGTACTTTTTGGTAAGAGATCATTTACGGCTAATTCAATTCTATATGCATCAACTTGGGCTTGATCAATTAAAATCGTTGTGCCATTGTCTTCTAGCTTATAATCGATGCCTTTAGTTTTTATATCATTTACGATTGTACCTGCATCTGCTTCTTCCAGATTAGAAAACAGTGTGGCATACTCTACTTTTTGCGTGTAGTAAGTCATAGCGGTTACAATACTAATAACAAAAAACAGCACCATAACGAGGCCGATGCGTTTGCTTTTGCCAAGATTCGTCCAACCGTCTTTGATTCCAGTCCAGATTTTCTTAATTCCATCCATAATTAACGTAACTCCCCCAAAACCTCATTAAAATTGCATATTTTTTATTTCGTTGTAAGCTTCTAGACCTTTATTTCTTAATTGCAAGGCTAATTCTAGTGACAATTGAGCCTCAGAGGTTTGAATCATGACACTGTGTAAATTATCTGTGTTCCCTGTAATCAAGCCTTGTACACCTTGATCAGCTGCAACTTGTTGGTCATTTAGTGAACCCATCGCATTTTCCAACATATTTGAAAATGACGCTGAACCAGTCGCTGCTTCAGCTGATTGTTCCTTTAATCCACCGGTCACTCCCGTTTGCGTTGGTCCACTGACTAAGCTATTAAAAAGTGCATCTACATTCATTTAAATTCTCCTCTAAACTGTTTTATTAACCAATTGTAATCTGTAACGCTTTAGACAGCATTTCTTTGCTGGCATTCATAGCTGTTACGTTAGCGTCATATGTTCGCAGTGTTGTCATCATATCAATCATTTCATCTGCCATATTAACGTTCGACTGTTGAACATAACCCTCTTCATTGGCATCAGGATGAGTTGGATCATACTCCATAACAATGTCATCTGTATTCTCTCTAATTTCAGTTGGTTTTACGCCAAAACTTTTTTCAGTACCTTGACCGTTCAAAGAAGTTTCAACTTGCTTTAAACTTTCTTCAAAGACCACTTCTTTTTTTAAGTACGGACCTTCTCCATCTTCTGTTCGCGTTGTGTTCACATTCGCAATATTGGTCGATATCGTATCTAGCTTCAAGCGTTCTAAGCTTAATCCGCTTGCATTTATTTGCATTGAATCAAAAATGGACATTAGTACACCTTCTTCTTTTTCTATTCACTACTTCGTAATTACACTACGCAACATGGCATATTTAGCGTTTAATTGAGTCACCAACCCATTATAATAAATGCTGTTGCTAGCTTCTTCAGCCATTTCGATATCAATATCCACATTATTCCCATTCTCTTTGACTGAAGTATTGGTTCTTTTTGACACAACTGGTGTTACTTCATTTAAATTTTCAAACCCTATATGTAAATCACTTGTTTTATTCATTGTTGTACCTTTTGAAACATTATCTAAGATACTTTCAAATTCTACTTTATTGACTTTGTAGCCATCTGTATTTACATTCGCAATATTGCTTGAAATCATTTCTTGTCTCATTGAAGCTGCATCTAATGCATTTTTCATCAAATTGTAAGTAGGATCCATTTCATTCACTCCCAATCTTAATTTTCCAATTTGTTTTATTATGAACATTTTTGTATTTATCACTCACAAATAAAATACATTCGTTATTAATTATTATACATTTATTAGTCGACTTTTTGGTAAACTATACAGTTCTATCAACCTAAGAAAGTATATCCTATTTGTTTTTATTCAGCAATACACTTTTCTCATTCCACTTTGTTCAAAAATACACAAGTTATCTTTTTCTAAAAAAAATAATTTTTTTACTTGATTTTTCTTTTTACTTTGATGTTCAAATAAAACCTTGATTTTATTAAATTTTAATACAAAATAGCCTTACTTTTTTGAAAGTAAGGCGGAGTGGGACTATTAAATTAATATTGTTATTTATTTTTTTTGAAAATGTGTCTAAAAATCAACACTTGTCGTTTTTTATTTTCACTCTATTTCAATCCAAGCATCCCGTAGTTCTTCTACTAACTTACGGTTACGCTTTACATCTTCAGTGTCTTTGGAAACATTTGCTTTAATCAATTCACTACCAATGTATTCATACATGCGGTAAAGATTTTCCGCAACTTCTCCGCCTCTTTCAAAGTCTAATGTGTTCATTAATTCAGCAATAATATCTTGCGCTTTGATCAACACTTGATTCGTTTTTTCGATATTTTTTTCTGCAATGTGTATCTCAGCTAATTTCAAGTTTTTGATACAACCTTCATATAAAAGGACGATTAATTTTTTAGGAGATGCATTTAAAATCTGATTTTGTTTATAAATTTCTGATCCGTTTTTTTGGTACAAAGTTTTTACCTCCTGATTCCATTACTTGTCTTTTTATTTTCCCTGTTAAATTCCTTTATCTACAAATACAGGAGCCCGTTTAACCGACACATAGTTGTCTCTGACTTGATTTTTTTTATTGATTTGTTTCATTTTATTCATTAAGCTTGTTTTTTCTCTACGAATACTTGTCATTAATTTTTGTTGTTGAGGAATAATAGCGGTCAATAATTGTTTTTCAATTGGTGTGTATTGACTAGCAGCCTCTTCAGTCAATTTTTCTTCAATGGCTTTTAATAAATCCAAATTTTGTTGGTTTTCAGCTATGATCTTCATTGCTTCTACTGCGCTTCCGCTCCAAGACTCCAGCAAAATATTCATTTTCTCCAATAAACCTGTTCGAATTTGAGTCCACTCAGCATCAGTTTTCATGGTGTCTTATCCTTTCTTAATGAGCTCAGTTTTTATTTCTCTGTACTAAATTGACTTTGCAAGTATGCCATTTGCGATTCAGCTTGCATCATAGCCGTATCTAAGCGAGTAAACATGGCAACATAATTTTCGCGTTTCTTCACTAAGCGCTCATTGAATTTAGCAATACTCTTAGTAATATCTTCTGACAATTTATCATAAGTAGCTGACTTAGTCACAATAATACCCGTTTTATCTGAAATATACGTATCGACTAACGCACGCATCTTTTGAGCCATGCCAACTTCTTTTTCAGTTTTTACCGTTGTTGGAGCACCATTCTCATCAACTCCTGGTGTTTCAGTCGTTGTTGTTTGGAATAACATTTTCTTCACAGCTGTTGGATCATCTGCTAAAGCTGTCTTTAACTTAGCTGTATCCAGAGTAGCTGCACCAAAACGGTCGACAGAGATACCAATGGCTTCTAAGTTTTTGTAGGCTGGATTTCCACTACTCACACTTTGGGTCATCAAAGAACGCAAACTTGACTGTAAACGGATTAAAGAACTGTCCCCAGCTAACGCACCTGTTTTATTCTTTTCGGCTGAAGGATCTCCAACATCTAATTGATCGCCGACAAATGTAAGTGTTGAATTGTATTGATCGACAAAAGATTGAAATGCTTTAACTGTTGTATCCGTATCTTCTTTGATTCCAATCGTAACAGGTTTTGACGCTTCCGTTACCCCTTTTAAATCAATAGTCAAACCTTCAACAGCATCTGTAATGGTATTGCTATTTCGTGTCACTTTAATACCATCTACAGTAAGTTCGGCAGACTGTCCACCTTCATAAGCTTTGTCTTTTTCAAAGCCTAATGCTTTGGCCATATCGCTGTTATCAATTGCTATTCCAGATTCATCGGTTAGATTACCGCCAAATGTCATCGTGCGTTCGCCCATTTTACTATCCGTCATAATGATACGATTATCTACGATTTTTGCTTGAATACCAGATTCTTTTGTCTTTTCGTTAATCTTGCCAACAATATCTTTTAAGCTATCTTTCGCTTCGATACTAATGTCAAATTTCCCAATAGATGCTTCTTTTTCTTCTACAGGACCAGAGGTTGCTTGACTAGTTAATGTAAACGTACCAGACAATTTAAGACTTCCTTTAATCGTTGCACCCTCAGCTAAGGGTATTTCACCTGATGTAACTTTGTTTGAAGTTGCTAAACGATTTACTTCAATGCTGTAATCACTCGCTAATGAATCTGTACCTGCTGTAATAGCTACCTTAGTTGCATCACTTGACGTTGCTGATTTGGATTTAAATGTTTTATCTTCTCCAAGCGTGCCTAGTTTAGTAAATAAACTATCTAACCGTGTATTGATGTCTTTCCAAGCATTTTTTTCTGCTGTAATGCTCGATTGTTTATTGGTATATTGAACCACTTTTCCTGATTCTGCTTCGATCATAGCATCGATGGTTGCTGAATCAATACCTGAATAAGATCCTAAAAAATTAATACTGCCAGCCATTTTATTACTCCTTTCGGTCGACTAAAATTCCGGCTGAATCCCAAACACTCTCAAGTATATCGAGCATTTTTTCTGGTGGAATCTCTTTTACGACTTCATGCGTTTGCTTGTCTATCAATCTAACAACTGTTCTTCCAGTACCTTCATGGATTTTAAAATCAAATTGCGTTTTTAACCCCAATAAAAATTGATTGGCTTTTTCAACCGTTTCTTTTAATTCTTCTTGGGTTATTTCAGAAACGATAATAGGCTCTGGTTTTTCTTTTGAGTCTCCTGTTCCTTTTATGTAGGCTTGCTTATCTGATTGGTGAATAGTATTTGATTCAATTGGTCGAATTTGAAGAGATTTAGTGACAGCTTGTATAATATCCAGATCTGACAACTCCGTTTCTCAACATCGTATAGTTTACTATAAATGAAAAGTCCATACAACGTCGTTTTTCCATCTATAGGTTATATCGACAACTTTGTAAATTAATTAATAGAAAATAGCCTAGAAATAATCTCTATTAAAATAATCAACATGAATAACTCAACTATTACCAAACACTTTACTGACTCTTCCTGCAACAGCTTTCATTGAACTGTAATAAAATCCACCACCTATTAACATTACATACTCTAGTCATATCTTAAAAGATAAAAAAAAACCTGAACTATTCATCGTTTAAAACTAATGAATAATTCAGGTGTTTTATTTTAATTATTTAATTTATTGAACTATTATTGTAATAATGAAAGAACACTTTGTGGCATTTGGTTTGCTTGAGCCAACATTGAAGTAGAAGCTTGAGAAAGGATGTTTGATTTAGTGAAGCTCATCATTTCTTCAGCCATATCTACGTCAGTAATACGAGAGTTAGCTTCTGATAAGTTTTCCTTAGTTGTAGCTAAGTTAGAAACTGTGTGATCTAAACGGTTTTGAACAGCACCTAAGTCAGCACGTTGGCTTGAAACAGAACCGATAGCTTTATCTAATTTACCTAGAATATCATCAGTATTTGCATTTGTAGCAGTTACGTCAATATTATTCACACCTAATCCTTTTGAACTCATGTTTTTAATTTCAACGCTAATTTTTTCACCAGCGTTTGCACCAATTTGGAAATTGAACTTAGTATCTCTACTTTCACCCAAATCATTTACAGAAAGTTCAGATTTCCCTGCTTTTGCTATTGCATTATTCAAAGTAGTAATTTCTGCATCAGTAGCATTAGTACCTGCAGCTACTGTTACTCCATATTTACTTGCCTTTGCATCAAAATCAGCCTTAACTGTAGAAGTATCGAAAGCGTCAGCAAGTTTTTTATCAGCTGATACATCAGCTGCTTTATCAGTATTATATTTAGCAATTATCTTATCTAGTTTTTCTGGTGTTAAGTCTTTTAGAGCTGTATGCATGTCTCCTGCAGTATCAGTGCCATCAGCTTTCAATGTAGTATTAGCATTAGTAGCCTTGATAGCTAATACTAATAATTTATTATCATTAGTAGCCGGTGCTGTAAGTGCAGCTCCAGCTGGAGTAAAATTACCGCCAATTGATGTGCTAGTAATTTCAGAACCATTCATTAATCCTTTTGTATTAAATTCTGTATCTCCAGCTATACGATCTACTTCTTTAGTTAATGATGTTAATTCAGCTTGGATAGCTGTTTTATCGTCTGCAGTGTTTGTTCCATTAGCTGATTGAACAGTTAAGTCACGCATACGATTTAAAATACTGTGTGTTTCTCCTAAAGCACCTTCAGCTGTTTGAATCAATGAAATGCCATCTTGAGCGTTACGTGAAGCTTGAGTCATTCCAGAAATTTGATTTTTCATTTTCTCTGAGATTGCTAAACCTGCTGCGTCATCTCCTGCTTTGTTGATACGTAGTCCTGATGATAATTTAGCTAATGAGCTGCTTTTTGAAGCATTAGCTGATGTAAGATTTGAGTAAGTATTCATTGCTGCTGTATTTGTATTAATTCTCATTATGTGTTTCCTCCTAAAGTCTATTTTGTGAAGGTGTTGCCTTCTACCTCTTATATCGGCACGTTTCATTATCAGTTAAGGATGTTTTTTATTTTTTTATTTAAATAAAGCATTTTCTTAACACTATTTTGTAGTTTAAAACACGCGCTGTTTAGCGATGTGTTAATTTCAGTTATATCTATATTTTTGCAGTAGAATTTTCTTTTCTTTTCTTAATAGCATCTTCTGCAATAGTTTGAACTATCTTTAACATCATTCTATCAATCTCTTTTCGGTTTTTTATATAAAAACCAGTAATGAATTCTATAAACATTGAGAGTTTAGTCACTCATTTCCCTACTTTCTTTATTAATTTCTTAGCAATTTTACGCATTAGTTTGTTTTCGTTAGTATCAACAATCGATTGTAAAAGTATGATAGATAACTGATCTTTTGTGATATCTCCATATTGCTCCGTTGTTTTGTCTGCTATACTAAAAAGTTTATCCACATCTAATTTTAAGGACTTATTTATTGCAGTGCTAATTTCCAATGTTTCTTTGACATTGATATTTGTGTTATTCAATTTTTCAAGGTATTCTTTTTTTGTTGCTGCAAGAAACTGTTCTTGATCAAGTTTTAATTCTGCTGCTAAAGGATATTTTATTTCGATTTCTTTTTGTTCCAAATTAGCTGAATAACTCTTATTTTCTAAACTCATAATTCATCTCCCATACATATTCAAATAATAATTGATCTTAATTAATTTTATTAAACGCTATCAACTTTTAGTTACGTCCTATCTTATAATCTTGTATCGGTAAATCCCAATTATAATTAAGCACTTTTAACTTTGAATGTGGCTTTACACACTACGTTTCATTAACTTCCGAATGATTATATTTAGTGAATGCTTCTACAACCTTCCAGACTCATCACTATAATTCATATCGTAAACGACACTAAATACACGACTAAATTTCTTTCAAAGACAATTCTAACGCTATTTTTAATAAAATCTATTCGTATATCTCGGGAGAATTCGCTACTTTTTATTCAGTTTCTGTAGCTGCTATAGCTGTATCAGCAAGCCCTATTCCTTTTTCTGATTCAACTTTATTAATTCCAATTCAAACGACAATGATTGCAGCAATTTATAAAGCTTATGACCGAGAAATTTCAGAAGGATTTTTACTTGGAGCTGTAGAAGCTATGACAGTTTCTACAATCGGAAAAAGTGTTGCAGGTAATTTATTTAAAATGATTCCTGGTGTTGGAACTGTAGTTGGTGGAGTTATAAATGCAACTGTTGCTGCAGCATTTACTGAAGCAATAGGATTTGGAGTAGCTAATGCTTTCGAAAAAAATAGTGATGATAAGTCTCTGGATATATTAGAGGTTTTAAAGGATATTGGAATAAATTTCAAAATGAAATAATTTTCGAATCGATATTAAATTGCATAACCATAATTAATCTAATGGTTAGTTTTAGGACTATTAAAATTTTATTTTTTAAGTAAAAAAAGTTATAGGTATATTTTTAGCCTACAGCTTTTTTGTTTTTTAAAGAAATCTGAGTAGAATATACAGATAATAATCTATAATCATGATTTGATTAATTTTGATATAATGCTTAATTAGTTTAAATTTCCCAAAAAAAAAAAGACTATCTTATAGATAGTCCAGTATGCTTGTGTCTAATATTTTAGTTCCCATGGATAAAGCAGCTTGATAAGCTGATTTCTCCATCGTAAATTGCATATATTTTTCAGCTAAATCAATATCCTGATTTTCAGATAACATTGTTTTAAGGTTTAACTTTTCACTGTCATTGCGTTCTAATGTTGCAGTTAGACGATTAAAGATAGAACCCGTTTTTGAACGATTCGATACGACATTTTCAATTTCTTGATCTGCTCGACTCAATAAGTTGGATAATCCTTCTGTATCATCTTCATCTAGAGCCTTTAACGCCTTAGAAAAGAAAGTACCTAAATCTTCTGATCCATTCGTATTCATAAAGTTACGTCCGTCCGTACTCAATTCTACTGAAACACCAGGTGCTATTTCACGTGAAAGATTGCCATGACCAGTATCTTTATCATTATTATACGTGATACCTGTAATTTCTCCAGCGTCATCTTTGTCAATTGAAAAAGGTTTCTCAGTCGTGTTCATTCCAGCAAAAACATAGCGTCCTCCAAAGTTGGTGTTTAATGCATCAATCGTTCCTTGGATTTCAGATTCGATTTCCGCTTTATTCGCTTGGCGATCTTCATGGCTTAATGTGCCATTGGCTGAGTATTGAATCAGTGTTTTGATACGTTGCATGGATTCTGTCGCACTACTTAAAGCAGAATCTTGTACATTGGTCCATTGGATAGCATCGTTAATTGTCGTTTTGTATTGGTCGTTTTGAATAATTGAGTTATTTAGATCTAAAATTTTCGATACTTTTAAGGGATCATCGGAAGGTTTGCTGACTTCTTTTAAAGTCGATAGTTGATTTTGGTATTTCATTACGTTTGATGTGTTAGCTGAAAGGTTACGTAAAAAACTTTTCGACATTAACGAATCGGTTACTCTCATTCATTATACCCCCGTCCGATTAATTAGCGTATCTAGCATCTCTGAAACAACTGAAATGATACGAGAGTTCGCTTCAAAAGCACTTTGATAGGTAATCGTATTGGTTACTTCTTCATTGATTGAAACCCCTGAAACAGAATCTCTGCGGGCTTCAAGCAAACTAACTAAGCTTCCTTGACTGTCTACCATATTATCGGATTGTTGTTTCACAATTCCCATTTGCGTAACACTATCATTATACGCCCCAGCTACTGTTGATCCACCTGGTTGGTTATCTATTGTCATTGTTGTCTCGTTGTATTTCAATTCTAGTGGATTAGTAGAATAATCTAATTTAGTATTTTGCAATGCAGCAATCGCTTGAGCGCGTGTTCCATCTCCGCCTACAACTGTTTCAATATTTTTTCCGGCATTAATTTTAGAAACATCATTTAAGATTTCTTTATTCACTTGGATAGACGCCGCATAATTTCCATCTACAGTTTCACTAAGGTCAAAGAAGTCTGTACCTTTCCCACCGTCACTATGTACTTTATTTACTGCTGTTGCAAAAGTATAAGCTAATTCATTTAGATCTTGTTTTTTAACGTCAATCTCTACTAAGGCTTCTTGTGAACCTTTGATAGTACCTGATGTGATATCGACAGTTTTGTCGTTGACGGTTAATTGTCCAACAGGATCTTTCGCGACACTCAGTTCAGCAATAGATTTTTCTGTTAAAACCGGTTGTCCGCCAATACTGACGCTGACACGGTTAAATTTATCGTAAGTTGCTTCAACTCCAGCAATACCCGACAATTCGCTTAGAATTTTATCTTGTTGGTCTAATAAATCATTTGGTGCTTGTCCTTGAGAGGTCATATTAAAAATTTGTTTATTCAATGAATCCAATTGCGTGACTTTTGAGTTGAAGTCTAACACATTTTTTTTGATATCCTGAACTGTACCTGCATGAAGGTTGTCGATTTGATTCGACATATGGTGTAACGTATCTGTAAACGTTTCTGAGTTTTGGGCTACCATAGTTTTAGCAGTCGCAAGTTCTGGGTTAGAGCCCAAGTAAGTCCAAGAAGCAAAAACTTTGCTCAAGTTATTGTTTAGTCCCGTTGTAGAAGGCTCATTAAAGATTCTTTCTAATTGGCTAAAACATCCGATTTTTGACTATACATTTCTAAAGAAGAGTTTTCATTTCTTAATTGGTTATTCACATATGGATCCACGATACGGTCAATCGAAGCAATTCTGACTCCTGTACCAAGTTGGCCGATTCCTCCAAGAGTATAAGGATTGTCTGCTACCATAGTGACTTTTTGTCTAGAGTAACCTTCAGTATTCGCATTCGAGATATTGTGACTGGTTGTTTGTAACGCTGATTGTTGCACCAGTAATCCTTTGGTTGCATTGTTTAATGTTCCGAATAAACCTGACATTCTTTCACCTCATTATAGGGATTGATCAATAATATTAGCTTGCTGTGTGGCACTAAAATCTCCCTGTTTGGAGTAAGTAGAACCACCTTTGTTAACCCCTTTAGTAATAGCTTCCATCACCATTTCTTGGTAATTGATCGCTTGCTGCGTCAGAGTTAAGTTCGTTTGTTGCAAGTTTTTAATGTCTTCTACCACTTGGCTAAGGTCTGATTTTTCTAGTCCTTCAGTTGATAAGGTAGGTAGAACAGCTAAAAAGGCTTGCTTTTTTTCTACAATAGCTTTTACTTTAGCACTATCATTTTTGATCAATGCTTGTTGTTCTTCCATTAGCACGTTCTTAAATTGCATTAACGTATCAAGTGCTGTCGCTTGTTTGGCCATTATTCAGTGAACTCCCTTTGATTGTTCATTGCTTGCATCATGCCATTCGCAATTTTTTCGGGCGATACGGTATAAGTCCCGTTCAATACAGCTTTTTTAATAGCTTCGACATTCGGTGTCATAGCTGAAGATTCAGCTGATTTAGCTTTAGCAAGTTGTTTAGCAGCATCAGATATGTCAACCGTTACAGATTCTTCATTAACCGTTTCAGTCGTCTTAGCCAATCCTTTGCTGTGTGTATTTTCTTGGTTTTGGCGAACATTATTGACGTATTGGTTGTATCCATTATTTCCTATTTTCATTGGTGGTGCTCCTTTCTTATGCTTGGTTTCAATTTTTATCATCAGTAGGTTTGAGTAATTGATTTGAGTTATCTATGAGTTATAGGCAATTTCTGCCTTACACGTTTACTATCGGCAGTTTTTTTAGATACTTAAGCCTTTAAACCAAAAAAGCCATCTTTGATTTATTTATGTATATTTGTTATGAACTAGACTCTTCTATATTAGCGGTTGCTTTCCCACTATTCAAGAAAAATTAAAGAAACCAGAATAGTTTATTCTGACTTCTTTCCCTTTTGGACACCTGATGAATTAGTTAATGGGTTAATAGGAGCAGACCCTATTTTTGACGGAATAGGGTTGCTTGTAGCCATGTAAAAAGATTCAATGAGAATTAAAGCGCGTTAACGCTTCAGCGATTACGCGCTGTTTGAAGCTTGAAAGCCAGAAGTCTAAAAGGTAGTCTTCCGGCGGTCTCATGGCTCTCCACAAGCAAACCTGTTATTCCAAAAGAAATGTCATTTTATTGCAGACAACTAAAAAAGCCAGAACGATTTGTTCTGACTTTTTTTCCTTTTTGACCTAGAATGTGTTCTCAAAAGCAGACCCGATATCACTTCCCAAATAATGCTCAATTGTCTGTGACCATACTGCGCTTATTTGCTCCAGTGATTCGGGTCTAAACGCTTTTTACCACACTCCACGCGTTAGTTTAAATGTTTGATGCGTTGTTCTTTGCTTAAGATGTTGGTGATACGAATTCCGAAGCTTTCGTTGATCACGACAACTTCTCCTTCAGCGATCAATTTACCATTTACATAAATTTCTAAAGGTTCATCGGTCATTTTGTTCAACTCAACTACTGAACCTGTTCCAAGTGATAAAATGTCTTTGATTGTTTTTTTACTTTCGCCTAGCATAACGCTAAATTGCAACGGTACATCCATAATCAGATCCAAATTGCGCGGTGTTTTCAAACTGCCTGCATGAGTCAGTTCTTGGAACTCAGGCTTTTGAATGCCAATCTTCCCAGCTGTCTCTTGCGTTGGTTGATTAGCTGCCGGTGCAATTGGAGCGGTCATTTCTTCAGCTTGAGGCAGTTGACGATCTTGAATCACTTCACCTTCATCTGCCAATACGATTTTCGAAATATTTCTTACTGTATCAAGAGTGAAAACTTGCATGATTTCACTTTCAATAAAGTCACCTACAGTCATTTGAAAAGCAATTTTACAAACCATCGTGTCGCCGCTAATGCGATCATACGTTACATTATTTTGGTCTTTCCATACTTCAACGTCAGGTGGCAAAATATCGACAATTCGTTCTAGCATCGTAGCCATTGCTGTTGCGGCTGAACCCATCATTTGATTCATGGCTTCTCCTACTGCACTCAATTCAAGTTCAGTAAATTCTTTATTTTCAGGATTGCCATCGCCATCCATCATTAAGTCGGCAATAATGATGGCGTCTCTTTCATTCATCATCAATAAATTACTGCCTTCTAATCCTTTTTTAAACTCAATAGTTGTCACTACTTTTGGTGTAACACTTGCGTCGATGATTTCTTGAAATTTCAAAGTTGATACAACTGGAGTCGTAATCGTTACTCGATGATTTAAGATATCAGACAAAGTAGTAGCGGCTTGAGACATTGAGATATTTCCGATTTCTCCAATAATATCTACTTGTGTTTGATCAAGGGTGTCAGTTGGTGTTGGCTCAGGGGTACTTGCACTGCCGTTTAGCATTGCATCAATTTCTTCTTGTGTTAATTTTTCACTACTCATTCGTCTGTCTCTCCTCCAATATACTGTAATACTTCAACTGCCATGTTTTTTCCTTTTAGTCCCGGTTTAACAAAATAGCGCGGAAGCTCTTCCACCGATAGGACTAACGGATCAGATGTTTTACCATCTAAAGGAATAATGTCTCCCAATTCTAATTGTAGAAAGTTTTCCAACGTCATGACTGTTTCGCCTAAAAGTACTTCCATATTTACTGGGGCAGAATGCAGACTTTTTTCTAATTTCCCACTATCTGTATGATCGGTTTCCTTTTCAGAATGGAACCAATTGCGTAAACTCAACTTTTCTAATATGCCTTCAAAGAAGATGTACGGTACGCAAACATTAATAAACGTTTTGACCCCATGTAACTCAACCGTGAGTGTTACCAGAACTACAGGTTCGTTGGGTGACATGGTTTGTAGGATCTGAGGATTTGTTTCAGTTGAATCTATTTTCACTTTAAGGTCCACCACATCACGCCACGCCAATTCGAATGACTGACTAAAGTTCGTCAATATCTCTTCTAGAATGGCCATTTCAATATCAGTAAAACTATTTTTACTCATAACTTCATCGTTTTTACGAATTTCCGAGCTTCCGCATAATAGATCAACCAGCTGTAAGCAAAGTTGCGGGTTTAGTTCTATAATTTGCGTTCCTTCTAAAGGAGCAGAACGAAACAATCCCATTAACGTAAAACGAGGAACAGAATGGACAAACTCATCAAAACTCACTTGTTCAATTGAGGCTAACTTTACATCTACATTTGTCCGAATTTGAGTAGACAATATATTTCCAATTATTTTAGCAAATTCTTCAAAAATCATATTCAGGGTCGTTATGTATTCTTTTGATAACCTGGCTGGTCGTCTAAAGTCATAGCTTTTAACTTTATTTTTTTCTTGCTCCTGTTCATCTATACCTGCAGCATCGATTTCGCCACTTTCTACTGCTTGCAATAACGAGTCGATTTCTTGTTGCGATAGAACTTGCTTCACTATTTATCCCTCATTTTTATAAAAATAGTTTCTCCATGTTGATGACACTCACTATTTGGTCTTTAACTTGGAATACACTAGACACTAAATCATCCATTTTATTGTCCAACTGTTGAATGGTGTCTGGTTCTATATCCAAGACCCAAGCCACTTCATCTACCATGAATGCTATTTTTTCCTCATTATTTTTCACAATAATAATATTATTGTACCATAATTCTTTTGTTTCATCCGTTGGAGAAAGCAATTTATAAAAATTTATCAAAGATATCACATTTCCACGCAAGTTAACGAGCCCTTGAACCCAAGCAGGAGATTGAGGGACTGGGGTCCAAGGCATTTTATTTGTTATCTCTTCAACATTTTCAGAAGAAAAGGCATAGTAATTTTTATTTAACGTAAAAATAATCATCTGCATATTTTTGTCACCTTTACAGACTTGCTTTGTCTAAAGCTTTAATTACACGATCACTATCGAATGGTTTTACGATAAAATCGACTGCTCCAGAACGAATTGCATCCATAACCATTCCTTGTTGTCCCATAGCACTACACATAACTACGCGTGCTGCTGGATCAAAAGCTTTAATTTCTTTTAATGCTTCTACCCCGTCCATTTCTGGCATCGTAATATCCATCGTTACTAAGTTAGGTTTTTCAGCTTTGTACTTCTCAACAGCTTCTAGCCCATTTTGTGCTTCTGCTACTACTGTGTACCCGTTTTTTTCTAAGATGTCTTTCAGTTTCATCCTCATAAAAGCGGCGTCGTCTACGATCATTACATTTTTTGTCATTTGTTTTTCTCCTCTCAAACTGTTAGTGCTGTTAACATCTTTTCTATTATCCCTGGTTTTGGGATGAAATACAATGAAGATTCTAATCGATCTCCTAAATAATAGAACTCATTTTTTATAATCATGATGCTGTCATCGTACTGGCTTTGTTCCATATACGCACTGCTCATAATTGCCCCAAACATATCTTCAATCATAATAGGCACCGAAGTGATTAAGTTTCGGTCTATTAGTTTCATGACCGCATTTAAAAATGAATTGACTAATATGTTTACTAATTCTTGCAAAGCAGAATCAGCCATAGCTTCTGAATAAGGGGTGTTTTTAGGCAACATCATGGCTACTAAATCTTTTGAAAACTGTTGATCTACCGTAAACAAAAACACACCCTCTGCATCACCCATCATTCTAACAATGATAGCTTTTATGACTGTTTCTTCAGGCATAATTTGCTCAAAAACAGCTGCATAATCCATCATTTCAATAACCGGAACAGTCATATGGACTGGTTTATCAATCAATTGAGACAAGCTTGTTGCCGCATGTCCACCGCCGATATTAATAACTTCTTTTAAGACGTCTAATTCGGTTGCTGAATAATTAGATTTCACTATACTCACCAATGCTTTCATTGCAAATGGCTGACGCATCTAAAATCAAGACAATGCTACCATCTCCTAGAATAGTTGCTCCTAAGTAATTTTTCAACATATTTAATTCTTGTCCTAGTTTTTTAATCACGATTTCTTGTTGTCGAACCAAGTCATCTACTGCCAAAGCATTGTAGTTGTCTCCTTGTTTGACCAAGACCAAATGCAGATTGGATTCTTCTGTTACTGCCACATCTAACGCTTTGTGCAATCGAACCACTGGAACAGCTAGTCCTTCATATTTGTACACTTCACGGTTGTGTACGCGAATGATGTCTTCTTCTTTCACCTTAACGATTGTTTTAATAATCCCTAAAGGAATCGCAAAAGTAGCTTGACCAACTTTTACAAGCAACGATTGAATGATGGACAAGGTTAACGGCAAGTTAATTTTAAAGACTGTTCCTTTGCCGACAATACTTTCCAATTCAACGGTTCCACCTAGTTCCGTGATTTTTTGCTTAACGGCATCCATTCCCACACCGCGACCAGAAATACTCGTGACTTCTTGTGCTGTTGAGAATCCTGGGTGGAAGATCAATTGCTGAATTTCTTTGTCGCTCATTCCTTCAGTTGAAATGCCTTTTCGTTCAGCACTTGCTTTAATTACGACTGGGTTTACTCCTTTACCATCATCAGTCAACGTCAATACAACTCGGTTACCTTCTTGATAAGCGGTTATTTTAATTAGACCTTTTGGATTTTTGCCTAATCTCAAACGTTCTTCCGGCATTTCGACTCCATGATCTGCTGAATTTCGCAGCAAATGGACTAAAGGTTCGCTTAATTCTGAAACCACAGTACGGTCTAACTCAGTATCTTCGCCTTCAATCACTAAGTTAAACTCTTTTCCTAGATCATTTCCTAAGTCGCGGATCATACGAGGGAAACGAGTCATGACAGTACTGACCGGTTGCATTCTGATTTTCAGTACCAATTCTTGCAATTCTGAACTGATCCTTGCTACATGTTCAAGTGGTTCTTTCATTTCAGATACCAATAACTGGTCGCTTAAATCTTCTAATCGTGTGCGGTAGATAACCAATTCAGATACCAAATTCATAAAGGAATCTAACTTTCCAATATCCACTCGAATCGATTGATTCATCGCATGATTTTGCGCTTTTGCTTTGCCTGGTGCTTTAGCTGTTGCTTGAGTTGCTTCAACTAGTTCAACTATTTCCTGTTCCTCAACTAATTTTTCTTGAGGTTCCGTTTGACTTTTTTCTGCTTGTTGCACGAGTAAGTCATCTGCTTGTTGAATCGTTTGAATCAAGACTTCCGCAATTTCACTATTATCCAATGCTAAGTTTAAGACAGTTTCCTCGTCTAATTTGCTCACATAGATGAGTTTAAAAATAGTGCCGAAATCATCATTTTCAAGCGCTTCTGTACCCGGTTCAGAATACAAAACATCCCCGTGCTGTTCCAACTTACTCATAACAAGGTACACGCGCGCGTTTTTCATTGAACTTTCTTCGTCAATACGAATAGCCAAAACGTAAGCATTGTAGCCATCTTCTTTAGCTGCTTCAATAATCATTAAGTCGGAATCTTCCACTTTTTCTAAAGATAAATTAAGCAATGAACCGGTTTCTTGTTCAACTGTTACAGCTTCTACTAGCGCACTTTCGCCAGATGATACATGATCCAACCGTTGAACAAGGTTAGTAATATCACGTTCTGCATCATTTTCTTCTCTCAAATCTTCTACTAAGTCGGATAATGTATCTAAGCAGTCAAAGATTAAGGCGATAGATGTTGCATCAGCTGGAATGATTTTTTGTTTTAACAAATCAAATACGTTTTCCATTTTATGGGTTAATTTAGCCATCGTATCGTAGCCCATTGTTGCAGCCATTCCTTTGATGGTATGAGCTGATCGAAACATCACGTCTACAATACTAGAATCTTCTGGATTGTTCTCTAATTCAAGCACTTGTTCATTCAAACTTTGCAAATGTTCATCTGTTTCTTCAAAAAATAAATCGAGGTATTTGCTATTTTCGTCCATAGTATCCCTCCCTTTCATCCGTTCTCGTAATTTAGTTGTTACAGTTTTTCATAAATGAACGATGCTCGTTTTACTAAGCCGTATTTCTCTGGGCTATAAATCGTTTCTGTTGCTCCTGTGAAAAATAAACCACCTGGAACAAGAGCATCACTGAATTTTTGGTACAACTCTTCTTTCACTTCGTTTTTGAAATAAATGGTCACATTTCGGCAGACGATGACATTATAGTCTTTTCCAAAGCGGTCTCCAATCAAATCATGTTTTTTAAAAGCGACTTTGTTTTTAATTTGGTTTGACAAATAATAGGTATTATCATCATGAGTGAAGTACTTTTCACGGTTTTCTTCATCAACATTTTTAATTTCTATATTAGAAAATGTCCCCAGTTTTGCACGTGCTAATATCGTTTCATCAATATCGGTAGCTGTTATTTTTTCTGATTGCGCAATCTTATGTTTGTCCATGATCATTGCCAGTGAATAGGCTTCTGCTCCGGTAGAACAAGCCGCACTCCAAACTTTTAACGAGCCAAACCGCGGTTCAAGATACGAAACCATCAACTCTTCAAATTCATCAAATACTTCTCTGTTTCGGAAAAAGTCCGTTACATTGATAGTGATGTAATTCAAAAAGTTCTTTTTGACGATCGGGTCTGCTTGTATTTTGATGGCATACTCTTCTAGTGTTGCAGCACCCGTATTTTTCATGATCGTTCCAATTCGTCTTTGAAGCTGTTTTTCTTTGTATCCTTCTAGATTGATATTTAAATGTTCTTTTGTCCAAGCGTAAAAAAATTCGAAATTCAACATTAGCTTCGCATCCTTATCATCCAATTGATCAATTCTGATATTTCATTCAAACTTGCAATTTTATCAATAACACCTTTTTGCACTGCATGGCCTGGCATACCGTATACAATAGACGTCTCACGATTTTGTGCCACTGTAAATCCGCCTGTTTCTTTGATTTTAGCTAGTCCACGAGCGCCATCTTGACCCATGCCCGTTAAAATAAAACTAGCCAATTCACTGCCATAAGCTTCAGCAGCCGTTTCAAACATGTAATCTACTGCTGGTCTCACACCATGGATTTTATCTGCTTCATTTAATTTGATACAGTTATTTTCAATTAGCATGTGGTACCCACCTGGTGCAACATACACAATCCCACCTTTTATTGCCATACCATCTTCAGCTTCAACGACTGTTGCAGTTGATTCTTTATCCAATCGCTTAGAAAATGATGTCGTAAATCCTTTAGGCATGTGTTGAACGATAAAAATGGGAAAGTTTAGGTTCTCCGGCAACGAGCGTATGATTGAAAACAATGCCTTAGGTCCACCTGTAGAAGCACCAATTGCGATAGCTTTTATTTTTTTAGGCAGTTTGTTTTCCAATTCACTTTTCTGTAATGCTGATTTTTCGGTTGGCAACTCTGTTCTCTTCTGTTCAAATAAAGGCATGATTTTATCTGCTACTTCATTTTTAAATAAATCCGATTGATTTCTGATATCGTGTGGTTTTTCAATAAAGTCCATTGCTCCTAAATCCAGTGCAGCAATCGTATTGTCTTCTCCACTAAATGAACTCATCATGATAACCGGTACATCATGTTCTTTTTTTATAATTTCAAGAGTTTCTAATCCATTTAATCCCGGCATTTCAATATCTAAAGTGATGACATCTGGTTGAAGTAACGGAATTACCTTTAGTGCATCTCGACCATTTCTAGCCGTACCAATAACTTCTAATCCATCAATACTTGCTATTGTTTCAGTAATAATCTTTCTCATAAAAGGAGAATCATCTACAACCAATACTTTTATGTTCACTATTTGATACTCTCCTATCCCTTTTTACAGCACAATTATTTCTCTATTCACCATTCGAACAGTTACCGTAAAGGTGGCCAAATCAATGATCATCGTTCGGCCCATATTCCCTCCAGTATGAGCGGCTAATAAAGGAATGCCTAGTTGTTGCAATACTTTTTCAACGGCAAGGATATTTCGATCTCCGATACTTCCATGCGGAAGATCTTTAGAAAATTGAAACATACTTGCTCCGCCTGCAATTTTTGCGACTAACGGATTGTTGTTTGTTAATTTATTTATTTCAGAGACCATATGAGGAACAGCTAAATCAGCGAATTTTTCAACTTTATTGGTATCTTTAAACGCACTGCTGTCAGGCAGCATGATATGGCTTAATCCGCCAATTTTTGTTTTAGGATCATATAAAGCAATCCCCACACACGAACCCAATCCTACTGTTATCAAGGAATCAGGCTGCTGTGCTACTTTATAATCTGAGATTCCAACTCTTAATTCATCTGACATACCGTTTCACCATTCCTCTAATCTACCCATTTTTATCGATTAATCAATGACACTAATTCTCGTTCGCCATCTTCCGAAAAAATACTGTCTACATCTAATTGTAAAATGATGCCTTCTTCTGTTCGGATAAAAGCCATGACATAACTAGCTGCTTCTTGATTGGCGTTTTCTGACACTTCGCGGTCTTTACTTTCAAATGAACGAATATTGGTTACTTTATCGACAGCTAATCCAATTTTTTTCTCTTGCCATTTTATAGCAATCACTTTAGTATCAGAAGTCACTTCCGTTTTACGTTGAAAGAATCGTTCGCTTAAATCAATGATTGGTAGAATTCCATCATCGTACTCTATCGCGCCTAACACATAATCAGATGTATCTGGAATTCTAGTTAGTCCTTCAACATGTATGATTTTTTCGGTTACTTCGATTGGAATGGCAAAGCTTTGACCTCCGCTACTAAAAATAACAAACTTTTCCATTATCCTATTCCTCCAAGTTCTCTATTTATTAGATACGTGCACTCTTTTTAGACTGCACGTATCTTTTGTATGAATAGTTTAGTTTAGTTTAAATTGATCTGTTTCTTCTTTTAATTCATTTGCAATCGTTTCTAGTTTAGCAATACTTGATGAAAATTCTTCCATCGTCGCCAAAATCTCTTCTGCGTTTGCTGACACTTCTTGAGTTCCTGCAGAATTTTCTTCCGCTGATGCAGCAATGTTTTCAATGGCTACTAATGTTTCATCTTTCTTAGCTGAAATAACAAATCCTAAACTAGCAACATTTAAGATACTTTCAACTAGTTTATCCATTTGATCTGTCACTTTATTCGATGAATCGATGGCTTCATCAATCGTTTTCGTTTGGATTTCACTTTCTGAATGTGATTGCTCCACTTTGCTAACCATTTCATTAGATTTCTCTTGAATATTTTTGATAATAGCCGCGATATCTTTTGTTGATGCGTCACTTTTCTCAGCAAGTTTTCTAATTTCATTGGCAACCACAGCGAATCCTCGGCCGCTTTCACCTGCACGAGCAGCTTCAATAGAAGCATTTAAAGCTAGCAAATTGGTCTGATCAGAAATTCCATCAATGACTTTAACGATCTTTTCAATGTTTTGAATATCTTCGTTTACACCATGAATGCTCTTGGCTAACTTAGCCATAGTATCAATCGTTGTTTCCCAATTGTCATGAACCTCAGACATCATTTGGTTATTTTTCCCATTGGCAATCGTTGTATCATCCGTATGTTGACCCATTTTTTGAATATTTTGATCAATCTCGCCCACTGTTTTCGATAACTCTTCCATTTTACCAACAGTATCTTCAGTATCTTTCGTTTGGATGCTTGTTGCTTGAGCAATTCCAGTAATCGTTTCAGATACTTCTTCTGTTGCTGAAGTTGTTTGTTTAGAAATGTCATTCAGTGTTTGCGTCATATCCATCAAATGACTACTCTTTTGCTGAATCCCTCCAACCATTTGTCTGAATTGGTGCATCATTTTATTAAATGCAAATGCGATACGCCCAAATTCATCACTATTTTCGTTAATGGCTTTTGGTTTTGTTAATTTTCTTAAATATGGTTTATTCGGCAACATATTAAAGTCCTCACCAGTGATTTCAGTCGTCAAATCACCTTCTTCAACGCTATTGAAAGCTTTAGTCAAAGTTGCTGCAATCGTCATAACGTATTTGGATGCTACTAATGCACTTAGAATAGCAATAACGACACCAATAAGTAAGCCAATCAAAGCTGCTCTATTCGTAGCATTGACCTCATTAGCCATTTCATCTTCGCCAACGACTCCATAAACAGTCATTCCTAAACGGCTTACTTTAGCATAATAACTGTCGATTTTTTGCTTATCATGAATATAGCCCGTTTGGTCAGTTGCTTCTTTCACCAACGTACTGTCGCCGATTTTTGTGCCAATTTTCTTAGGATCATTGGACATCAAATAATCACCCGTTTCAGAAAGCACAAAAAAGTGACCGGTATTTCCATTTTGAACTGATGTTAAATAATTATTCATTCGTGTTAAATCTAAATCAATAGCCAATACACCATACAAATCTCCATCAACTATGATAGCTCTAGAAATCGTCATTGCCATACTTCCTGTAATTGCATCACGATAAGGTTCACTCCAAATTAATGCACCATTACGTTCAACGGCTCTTTGGTACCAAGTTGTTGCACTGGCATCAAAGTCTGTTGGTAAATCTTCGACCGTTCCAATCACTGCTTGATTTACAGGTGCATAATAAGCATTTCCTATGTACATACTATTGGTCTTAACAGATTGCATTTCTTCTTGAATAGCTGCTTGCGCCTCTTCATCTTGATCATCAGCAAATTCTTGAAATTCCGCCTTTTCTGACAAAGAATTAATCGTATTTTCTAATTCTAAACCGATCCAGTCTAGTTGTGTTGTAAATTGTGTCGCTAAATTCTTTTCACTTTGCTCAATACGTTGAGTTAATAATTGTTGTGTGCTGTAATAATTCATAACCAAAACAATGATAATAGGTATAGTGATCATGGCGATTAATGTAGGAATAATCACTAATCTTATACTTTTTTTTCGACCATTTTTCTTTTTGCGTATGTTCTTCACCAACGGTTCCTCCTTATGTAAAACTTCTTTAAAAACACTTTTCATATCCCGACAGGTGTTTGATTGAAGTTCTCATCCGTAGTACTTTTATTTAAACGTTTACTAAATAGCATATCGGTCTAATTAATTCTTTCTTAAGTCATTAATTTTATTTTTTCATTTGTTCTTAACTTTATCACCCGTTATTTAAAGCGACAGAAAAAAAGTATTCATTTGATTTTAATCAAATGAATACTTTTTCTTTATTCTATCTTTTTTATGGTAATTTATTTCCAGCAGCCCGATAAATCTCATACCATTCATCATGAGTGATTCGGACTTCAGAAGCTTTAGCATAATCCGTTAATCGCTCTGGTGTCATAGTCCCAACAATGGCTTGTATATTAGCGGGATGGCGTAAGATCCATGCAATAGCCACAGCAGAATTAGACAACCCGTAACGCCCTCCGATTTCTTTCAACTTAGCATTTACTTCAGGATAATTTTCATTATCCACAAAAATATCTCCACCACTTTTAATCGGTGACCATGCTTGCAACGTGATATCTTCTAGTCGACTGTAATCTAAGATTTCACCGTCTCGATTTATGCCGCTATCAAACTTCGTATTCACATTAATGCCTGCATCCACCATTCCAGTATGCATAACGCTAAATTGCATTTGGTTCACAATCAGTGGCTGTTTAACATATCTTTTCAACAATTCGATTTGATTCGGATTGTGATTGCTGACACCAAAGTTGCGTACTTTTCCGCTCTTTTCTAATTCATCAAAAACTTCAGCTACGATCTCAGGTTCAACCAATGCATCTGGACGGTGTAATAGCAACACATCCAAGTAGTCTGTTTGCAACCGTTTAAGAATGTCATCTACACTCTTTAATAAATGCTCTTTTGAAAAGTCATAGCTTCCTTTTCGAATGCCCGCTTTAGATTGAATCAGCATTCTTTCTCGTATAGAAGGATCCATTTCGATTACTTTCCCAAACGTTTCTTCAGCTTTTCCTCCGCCGTAAATATCTGCTAAATCAAAAAAATCAATCTCCAAATCTAATGCGTTATTAATTACTTTGCTAGCTTCTTCAGGCGATAGCTTTCCCATTGACATGCATCCTAAGCCTATATTCGGTACCAATAATTCACTTTTTCCTAAAAATAGTCTTTTCATACTGATCAGCTCACTTTCTTTCAATTTAAGAAATCGTTTTCAGTATACCATTTTTGAACATATTTTACTAAAGGAACGCTGTTGAATGATTGCATGAACAAGTGAAACTCTTTTTGGTGTTCACTGTATCATGCAGAGCTTTTGGACGTTACAGTGAGGCAACTTTCTCGCTCTACTCTATCATGCAGCCAATTATTCAAACCAAACAACCTTACTAAACACCCTTTTTACTCTCTAGCCGGTTCTTTTAGCGATGCTCTTAGGTAATATTCCTTCTAGAGTTAGATTGCATGAACAAGTGAAACTCTTTTTGGGGTTCACTGTATCGTGCAGAGCTTTTGGACGTTACAGTGAATCGCTTTTCTTGCTTCACTGTAACGTGCGAGCCGGTTGCATGTTACAGTGAGGCAACTTTCCCGCTCCACTCTATCATGCAGCCAATTACTCAAGACAAAAAACCTTACTAAACACCCTTTTCATTCTCTAGTTGGTTCTTTTAACGATGCTCTTAGGTACTATTCCTTCTAGAGTTAGATTGCATGAACAAGTGAGATCATTTTTGGTGTTCACTGTATCGTGCAGAGCTTTTGGACGTTACTGTGAATCACTTTTCTTGTCTCACTGTAACGTGCGAGCCGGTTGCATGATAGAGTGAGTCAACTTTCCCGCTCCACTCTATCATGCAGCCGATTACTCAAACAAACAACCTTACTAAACACCCTTTTCATTCTCTAGTTGGCTCTTTTTTAACTAATTTCAGGTAATTCTGCTTATATTATAAGAGACAAAACACTATTAAGGAGTTCGTAAAAAAATGATTCTACTAAAAGAACGAACAAAATCAGTTACTCACCGCGTATTAGAATCTTTGAATGCTCGAATGAATTTGCCGGATGAAGAAAAAAAGAAGTATGAGAATCAGGTAAAAGGTTTTGAAGGTGAGAAACAATTTGATTTTTACATGACTCAAACTCACCCTTTTGGGATCATATTAAATGATCTCGTTCTAACCTATCGAGATACGGTTTTTCAAATCGATTCGCTTCTTATCACCAATGATTCTGTTTATTTGTATGAAGTGAAAAATTATACGGGGGCATACTTTTATAAGGAAGAGTCATTTTTCGCGGAATCGGGATACAAAATTCTTAATCCCCTAAGACAGATTGACAGAAGTGCGACTTATCTTCATAACGTGCTTCTTCGTCTAGGATATCGGTTGCCCATATATTCGGTCATTGTTTTCATTAATCCAGATTTCCAACTTTACTCACTCTTGCCAAATCAACTTTTCGTATTTTCTAATCAATTACCTAAGTATCTTAATACTTTACCTTCTCAAGATGTGCCACTAAAACACGAACGGTTAGAACTTGCGAACAAACTCAAAGAATTCCACAATAAAAATTATCGTCCCGATAATTTGCCGACTTACACCTTTGATCAATTGAAAAAAGGCATTGTATGCCCTAATTGTTTTTCAACAAAATATACAACAACTAGACAAAACCACTTTTGTACTGCTTGTGGATACAAAGAAACTAACAGACAAGCAATCGAACGTAGTATTAAAGAATTCAAGGTGTTATTTCCGGATTTAATGCTAACGACAACTCGAATTTATCAATGGTGTGGCGAAATTTACTCAAGGCAACACATTCGAATCATCTTAAAAAAGAATTATCAAAGTCAGCTATCTCGGCATATGACTTACTACAGCGAGAATTAAATTTGGTCCCATGAGAAAGCGAGCAGTAAGTTTGAACGCAAAAAAAGCCATTCGTTTCCGAACAGCTTTTAAGCAAAGATATTCTATTTTTAACTATTTTCCAACTCTTTTTCCATTGCTGGTTTTTCTTTCAAAATAATATTTAATACTAAGGCAACAATTGTTCCAGCCGAAATACCCGATGAGAATAACCCGCCAAGTATTCCTGGCAATCCAGCAACGACTTCAGGTCGGAAAGCCACGCCTAACCCAATACCTAACCCAGCGGCTACAATGATTAAATTCCGGTTGTCAAAATTCACTCGTGACAATGATTTTACGCCCGATGCTGCTACATTTCCGAACATCAATACTCCTGCTCCGCCAAGTACAGCCATGGGCATGATTGAAACAAGTGTCGCAAATTTCGGTAAGAAACTCATTGCCATTAAAAGAACTCCAGCCGCAATGGCAACTGAGCGAGAAGCATTGCGTGTCAAAGGAATCAACCCAGCATTTTGGCTGAATGTGGCCACAGGACCTGATCCCATCATTGGTCCAATAAACGAACCCACGCCATCAGCACGTACACCATTTGCAATGTCTTCATCAGTTAATTTTGTTTCAGTTACTGCTCCGATTGTTTGCATTACACCAACCGTTTCAATAACGGTTACTAAATAACCTGAAATAAATGGAATAGCAAATTTGAAGTCAAAACTGACACCATATTTAAAGAGTTGGGGCATAGCGAACCAATTGGCTGCTGCAACTTGACTAAAATCAACCATACCAAGTGGGATGCACATTATGTAACCAGCGACGATTCCAAGTAGTACAGCAGCTGGTCCAATTTTGACACTGCCATAATGATTTAGTGTGACTATCAGTAGAAATACTACCGTAGCAATTGCCAAATTAAGTGGCGAACCGTAATTGGCTGCTCCAACTCCACCAGCTACCCAACCGAACGCAACAGGCATCAACGTTAATCCCATCAGTGAAATAACGGTACCTGTGACAACAGGAGGAAAAAACTTCATTAAAGGTTTAATAAAATAACTCAAGATAATCTCTAAAACGGATCCCATCATTGTCCCACCAATGTAACCGGCAATCCCTCCGCCCATCGTATTGATGACCGCATTTGCTGGACCGACAAATCCAAAGTCCGTTCCCATGATTGTTGGAAGACCAGCTCCTACTCGAAACCATTTTGGTCCGATCCCTTTAGATTGAATAATGGAAACAACGCCTGAACCTAGTAAAGCTGCACTAATCATATAAGACGTATCTGCAACCCCAAACCCTGCCATACCGGAAATAACTAATGGAACTGCAACAATCCCCCCAAAAGCGGTCAGAATATTTTGAAATCCTAAAAGTGTCATCAAAATAAATCCTGGTTTATCATCTACTTGATAAATAAGATTAGATTCGTGTTTAGGCGAAACTTTTGCCTTCCTCTTCTCTTTTTTCGGTAACACGATTGTTCCTGCTGGACGTTTCATTCTCTCTTCCAAAATAACCCTCCTATTAAATACGAACATTAATTTAAATAAACGTTTTATACTTCGTTAATATTTATTACTTTTATAGTATAACTTCAAATACAAGTTAAGTAAAGGTTAAAAAGCGAATTATTTCTAATTAAGCGTTAAGAACTTTCGTAATCACCATCGTTCGTGTTTAAACAAAAAAGAACTTCTCACGTTTAAGTGAAAAGTTCTTTTAATCTAGCTATTTTATTTAT